>JBBKWA010000195.1:0-2734 GCA_037968695.1 Saprospiraceae bacterium | reverse complement strand
GATGAAAAAGCCTATCAGGAAATGGTACCGACACTTCAAAAGTATTTACGAGAAGAAGCTCAAAAAATTCTGCCTTCGGCTTTTCATGGAGAAGTCTTTTTTCATCTTGGACGAGACTTCAGCCCCGAAGAAGAAATGATTAGTACCTTAAAAAAAATCAATGTCAGTTTGGTGGTCGTATCAACGCGTGGTAAACACGGCTTCTCCGGACTCTTCCATAGCTCCTTCACTGACCAGATGGTTAAGTTCTCACCATGTGATGTCTATGTAGTACGTCCAGAGACTTAAGGATTAATAGACTTTTCTAGTCCCCCATTCTTTACTTTTTCTTTAGCTAAGTTACTTAGGCTTAACGTCGATAAGTCCTAGGTATGAGATTATCTTACGTCACCATTTTGATTGTAATTGCCCTTTGTACTTCTTGTGTGAAAGAGGAAGGCAAAGTTGCGGAAGCTAGTAACGTAGGAAACTCAACCTCGGGTTCAAGTGGTGGTGGATCCGGTGGTGGTAGCGTACCAACCACTCAAGTGCCTGATCCCTTAGCTTCACAGGCTTGGCATTTAGGTAATACAGCTCAAAACTCCTTTAGTTCAGGAAGTGGTATTTCAGGCGAAGACATTTCGCTTGCTGGGGCCATCAGCCTTGGTTTTACCGGCCTTGGTGTGAGGGTCGCTGTTTCAGATTCTGGAACCGACTTCGAACACGAAGATTTAATGAATAGACAGTTAGAAGGTGAACATCGCAATTATGCGACTAGTAACCCTAGCCTTTGGCGAACGACACTACCTTATGTGGTTGGTGATGATGCTCATGGAACTGCCGTTGCGGGACTAATCTCGGCCCAAGGGTGGAATGGTCTAGGTTCGAGAGGTGTTGCACCTGATTCTAAATTTGCTGCTTTTCGTTTTGTTGGGGGATACAGTGCTACTGTGGCTTCCTACTTAGCTCGAAGTATTGATCAAACAGATGGAAATTTTGATATTTTTAATTACTCATATGGCGTCACTCAATGTCAATACGTTGAGGTCGATGATTTGTTGCTCGATTCATTTGTAGATGGTGCGACAAATTTAAGATCTGGCAGAGGGGCCATATACGTTCAGTCTGCTGGAAACAGTTTTATTGATTATACAAATGGATGTATCGGCAACACCAATGCCTCTAACTCAATTGCTATCCCCGAAAAAATTATCGTTGGTGCTATTAATGCCAACGGAACAAAATCTTCATACTCAAGTCCTGGAAGTGGTATTTGGGTGAGTTCTCCAGGTGGAGAATATGGAACCACCTCTCCGGCCATGGTTACAACAGACATTACTGGATGTGGAAATGGTTACAGTCGCATTGACCCAGCTTTAACTGGTTTTAATGGAGGCAATGACCTGAATAAAAGTTGCTCATATACCAGCAGAATGAATGGAACATCGTCATCAGCTCCTGTTCTCAGTGGCGTGATTGCCCTCATGTTACAAGCGAATCCTTCATTGACTTGGAGAGATGTTAAACACATCTTAGCTCTCACTTCGGACCAGGTGGATTATTCCTTAGCAAGTCCTCTTATGCATCCCTTGGGTGCAGGTTACGATAATCTTCTTGGTTATATCTATGACTATAAATGGATTCAGAATGCAGCTGGAATTGATTTTTCAAACTGGTACGGCTTTGGAAGAGTGAATGCTCTTAGTGCTGTGATCATGGCCAACAATTACACTTTCCCACTTGGCGCCTATGAGCACACGGAAAACCCACAAACAAAAAATTGGTATTATGATTCAGGAGTCATTGCTGACGCAATTCCTGAGGATGATCCTAATGGAACCTTAGGTTTACCGGGTGCAAGCCTTAACGTGAGCCACAATTTTTTCATTGAATCAGTTCAACTCAAAGTCAGTATTACTCACGCCCTTCCGTCTGATGTAGGTATAATTTTAATTTCTCCTAGCGGTACAGAAAGCCGCATCCTTCACTATAATAGTTTAATCGCCTCTACTGAAATACCTGAAGAGAAACTGTTACTTTCCAATGCTTTCTATGGCGAAAACTCGGCAGGAGTATGGAAACTTAAAGTTGATGATGGGGCCCTTGGAGATACAGGGACAGTAACAAACTGGAAGCTTCAAATTAATGGTCACCGAATTACAGGTGATGGATCCTTTCCCAATCCTGTTACAGGGGCCACAATGCCTGCTACCTATCCTTCGGCCGGCAATAACTCGACTTCTCCTCCTGTTGCTTTTACCTTCTCGAATTCAATTGATGTCGTGAGATATGAATTATCAGTAGGAACATCCCCAGGCTTAGTCGATATTTCAAATTGGACTTCAATTGGATTTAATAATTCCAGTGCACAATTAACAAAACTCTCGCTTATTACAAACAGAAACTATTATCTTAATATCCGCGCCATCGATAATATGGAGAATGCTTCTTCAATTGTTTCTAAGTTATGGCAGACTTACTAATGAAAAAGTTTGCACTCCTTCTTATCCCAATATTTGCAGTGGCTTTTTATTTCTACTCTTCTACAAATGTCTCTGCTCCCAAAAAATCAGTGATGCCCTCACTTGCAAAGAAAAAAACATTTGTGACAAAAAAATATCCTCCTGTCCCAAGTGCTCCTTTGAAAAGAATCCCGGCCAGTATCTATGTAAAAAGGAGTCCTGCTAAAAAGCTTGAAGTGGCCTTATCAGAAACCCCAATAAGGATTGGAAAATCTTTTCAAGTGGTTCCAAAA
>JBBKWA010000194.1:0-5395 GCA_037968695.1 Saprospiraceae bacterium | reverse complement strand
ATGCTAATGATTTACATAGCTTTATTAAACGAAAAAACAATTCTCCCACTTAGTTTCTCAAAATCATGAACCCACTATACCCCCACCTCCCACTTTTGACGTTTTACAACTCGGCTATTAAGTACCAAGTTTTACACAAACGTTTATTAGTTTTCTTATCGTGAATTAATTATATTGTTTAGGGCGCCGGCACTTGTATAGAAACACCCTCAGTATGTTTTTAAAACACCGCTTCAAAAAATTATTTTTAAAATTTTGACTGACAGCTTTAAGGTAAGTAGTTTTAGTAGTTAAAACGTTATGAATTGATATGGATGAAAGATTGATCGACCGGTTGAACTCACACCCCAAAGCAATGGGATGGACTCCCCCTCCCCGAAAGGGCACCGAAGTGTCAAACTGGAGTTTCCACACAATCAGTTATGAGAAAGGGAGTTCATCATGGGAATTGTACGAGTTGGCGTAGATTTGGCAAAGGATGTTTTTCAGCTTCACGGAGTTGACCGAAACGACAAAACGGTTTGGCAACGTAAGCTGAATCGCAATGAATGGATCAAGGTGTTATTGGAGAAGATTGAGCCAGGCTGTGTCATTGGCATGGAAGCTTGTGGGGGTGCGCATCATTGGGCACGACTGCTTCAATCCAAAGGATTTGTCGTTAAATTAATAGCACCTCAGTTTGTTAAACCATATGTAAAAAGCAATAAGAATGATGTGAATGACGCAGAGGCAATTTGCGAAGCAATGAGCCGACCTCATATGCGTTTTGTCAATATCAAGAGCGTCGAACAACAAAATATTCAAGCCGCCCATCGTATTCGTGCAGAGTTGATGGATCAACGTAAAGCTAAATCTAACCAAATACGTGGCTTGGTTTCAGAATATGGTTTGGTTGCACCTAGAGAAATATGTCACATACGCTCGGCAATCCCTTGTTGGTTGGAAGAACTGGATAATGGCTTAACTGATCGCTTCCGTCGCTTATTACATGGTGTATGGCATGACTTGTTAATTCTAGATCAACGCATCAAAGCACTTGATCAAGAAATTGAAATACTTGCAGCGAATGATCCTGTGGCAAAACGCTTGCAACAACTTCGTGGTGTAGGGCCGATGATTGCGACCGCTCTAATAGCTACAGTGGGAGATGCTTCCCAGTTTAGCAATGGTCGGCAAATGGCTGCGTCATTAGGATTAACGCCAAAACAAATGAGTTCAGGAGGAAAGAGTAAACTGCTTGGCATTAGTAAACGAGGTGATTCTTACGTACGATGTCTGTTGGTACATGGGGCACGCTCCATGATTCAAATGGCTAAGCATAAAGATGATCATTTGAGTCAATGGGTGATGCGTATTGCCAATAACCGTCATCCGAATATCGCAGCAGTAGCGATGGCTAATAAAACCGTTAGGATTGCTTGGGCGATGATACGTAAAGGCTTAGACTACCAACCAGAGCTAGCTTCAGCTTAATGAGGTAAAGTTTGAAAGGAAGTGTTCAATATTAGGATTGCAAAACAAACCGCTTGATGGCCAACAGGTCGAACCGGCATAGGCAAAACCCGAGAATGTCTGCGGCATCATAGCCCGTCAAAGCGATGGGGAGTCTGTGCGCGAATAGCCCATCAGGGTCGTGCATTTCAAATGAAATGCGGTATTAAGAGACCGGATATACGTGAGCAGTCGCACCAAAAGCCAAAAACGGAATGTTTGCAAAAGAGGAGGAGTCCATATACGGATGTCCAGTGAACTTATAAGACATACTACGTTTAATCAAAAAGATAGTATTAATTAAAGATCATTTAGCCTTGCTTTAAGCTCTATAAGTCTCGAATCATTTAGTAAGTTAGTGTCAGCTTTTTCAATTGCTTTTACAACATCCACTGCACCATAGGGCCACCTTTCTACTTGATCGGGCAAAATCGCGAATAACAGATTAAGGCAATCTTTTGGATATTTCTCTACTAAATTCACCTCACCCTTGTTAACAGTAGCTTTCCTGAAATCTGGTATAAATACATGTTCATGTTCAATCTTTGATACCAGCTGCGAAACTTGACTGCTAATAGCTGGAAAATTCTTTTGCTGTTCAAATGCAATGTTGCAGAGACTAGCGGAAGTTTTATTCGTTCTAACTTTTTTATGTTTAGGCCACACTTTTTGTAAGAACGGAAGAACTTTTCTATCCAACTTATTATGTGTATCTTTTGACCAATTACCAATTTGCCAAAGAATATGATTCCTAAAGTCGTCATCAGCTTCTAAAAGAACATTCCGTAGTTCTTCATCAGAAACATACTGTTTTTTCTGCTTATCTTTAGACCCCCATCCTGCAAGTAATAATCCAGAGAGCACTTCAATATGCCGCCTTTTTTCTGACGTCCTATCACTTGCCAGTCTGATAAAATAAGGTTTCAGTTTCGAATAGAGTTCTTCATTTGGAGTACTTGCACCCCACATAAAACCAGCCCAGATGGCATTCTTATCTTGTTCATCTGCATTTTTATCCTCTAAGATTTTAATTAGATTTTTATCTGTCCATTCAGGATCAATTGCATGAAGCCAGCGCAAATTGAAGGAAAAAATGACCATTACAAACCGATGTGCATCATTGGGTAGAGCTAATAACTGTTCGACTTTCTTCAACCATTTTTTTGGAAAACCATTTCCTATTCCAAGGTTTTTCTTAGCATTGTCAGTCATATGTAATTCAGCTAAATTTCCTGATGCGGAGTTAATAGCTTCTCCTACCCAATCAATTTCTTCTCCCTCCGGCCTTACTAATGCTGAACGCGAAGAACTATGATGCTCTACGAGAGTACTTATAAATTTATCCCAAACCACTTCAAACATTTTTGGATTCTTTTCTCTCAATTCTGGCCCTTGATCTTCAAACCATCGAGACGCTGTCAAAAGAATATTCTTAAAGTTTTTATTTGGAATCTGTGCAATACGACCAGCTGCAAGAAGTTTTAATCTATATCTATCATTTTTTCGCACAGACCTAGATAAATAAGTTTTCCAGAAATCAATATGAAACTTACCGGCTTTTAGATCGAGAGATAGCACCGAAATGGCTCTTAATGGCTTTTCATCACAAAGCCCAGCAAAAGGATCGTAATCTGTAAGCTCCCGTCGATTATTACTTTTTGTATTTTGAGCCTTCTCAATAATTTCAGCCAAGGGGATATTATTAAGCATACTCCAATCAGTATCCGTTCTAACTGTGCCTGCAATAGGATCATGGCTTTCAGCAGCATTATCAGCATATTCGCTTTTCCATTCTGGCGCCTTAACACGGAGTCTTTTGGATACTCTCTCTAAGTTCAAACTCAGTTTGCAGCCTTGATTATTTAACCAATGCAATCTACTTAGTTGATTATAAGCAGAGCGACTTAAATGCTTTTCTTTTGAGTCTTTTTTATATTTAGCAGGACCATTTAGAATTTTTCTTTCTATTAGCTTACGACTTTCGTTGGATAACTCATTCCACTTATTTCGAAGCGAAAAGAGTAAATCACGCTCCCCTCTAAATGTCCAAAAATCATCATCAGAAAGCGACAATATTTCTTTGGTAAATTCTGCTTCATCTATTAACCCATTTAGTCCACAGGCCCAAACTCTTAACCTAGTAAAAACTTTATTATCACGATTCCAGCTTCTAAACTCGAATCTAGCTTTTTTAAGATCAAGGGCTATAAGCCTACGAAATAAATTCACAAAATTTAAAACATATCCATTTAAACCATAGTTTCTTGAATAATCATTTCCAACTGCAAAATCAGTTTCAATCGAGCAAATATCATCTACCCACATTGAAAAATCTTGCTTATAGTTTAGTGCTAGTTCTAAGTTGATACGTAAAGCATTCACTGCTTGTGCTAAGAATTCATCTGGAATGTTAACCTTGTATATGCCTTTGGGATAATCAACATCAATTTTAACTAAAGAGTAATCTCTTATTCTTTCTCGCTTATCCCTTGGAATTGAGAGTCTATGTAAACTACCCACTTTCAAAAAAGGCGCTGAAACTTTTGAGTATTCACGGACCAGAAGATTATTCCAGCCAAATAGTTTTATGTGTCTTGTAAAGTCATAATCTTGATACTTATCTCTACCATAGAACTGACTTAACTCAAAAATGGCATTCCATGCAGTCGTTATAGGCTTAGGAATGTTTTTAATGTTTTCTAGCTCTCTGTTTACGTATTGAAGCAAACTTGGATGTAAAGAACATTGTTGTCCCGCCCACCAAACAGTAATTCTTTGGTCGGCGACTTTGGCAATCCACATTGATAGGTAATTCAACCTTATTGGCAGGTTTGCAGGCATATTGGATCTAAAATCTTTAATACTAGGCATATGCCTGTCATTTATATTGTCGCAATCCTTTTCGCTTAATAAAAAAGCATCCCAAGCCTTAATCTCCCGACTATATTTTTCATTACGATCTGACGGAGGAGGATCACTATCAATGCTATACAGCTGTCGTGGACTAATTACCTCTTCATTTGGATAGAAGGCATCATACTTTTCAACTTGCTTTAATCTAATTGCTGAATCAAAAACACATAGCCATTCCGATGGCATTGGAGGATTTGCTTGTTGAAAAGCGTTTGCTCCTGACTGACTTTTAACCAAATGGGCCACCATGCCTCTTTCATGTGGCTTTAATCTAACAGGCCCTTTTTTTGCCTTTGAAAGTAGTTTATTTTTCCACAATGATAGATTTTTTGTTCTTGAACCCCAAGCGTCTAATGAGTCCCATAGTGGGGCATGCGTTTGTTTTTTATCTAAATGATAAATTATTGGAGTTACGCCTTTTTCAGACCATTGAGCTATTGCTTCATCATCTGCACTTTGGAAAGCGTATATGGCATGACTTAACCCATCGTGTTGCTGCAGGCCTTCAAGCAAATATCTAACTGGTGGATCATCTGCAGAATAACCAACAAATACAGCTACAAATTTCCCTAATACATCTTTAACAAAATTTCTGGCCCACCCATGTGCTAGATAAGCATCACCAAATTCTGAGCTTGAAAGAACAAATCCATCTAGGTCTGGACCCGAGTAGTCTTTCTTGACCTTCCCATGCAAGTGAACAACTCCCCAATCATTGTCAGTGTATTCAATATTGGGAAGGTTAGAACGAGTGACTGATTTAATATTTTTACCAGCAACCTCAAATAATAGATCAAAATTTGTAGTTATAAGCCGCGTTTTACCCCCAAATGATCGGGCAAGCTTAAGCATTATTTTGTGGGAAGTTAGATCAGGATTATCTTTTGGCAATAAGCTTCTAGCGACTGAACTATTAATGTCGTTTCTATCGAAACTTCTTATTAGGCCACTAAAAATATGATCTGCTGACAGAATCCCACGAGTATGAGGC
>JBBKWA010000193.1:0-15948 GCA_037968695.1 Saprospiraceae bacterium | reverse complement strand
ACCTTGAGCGGTTAAACTTGCACTTAAGTGTTTCATCTTTTATTGATGTCAACCACCAGAATTACAAACGATTTCGAACTATCTTTTTTCAACGCTACCACATCATTCCTGATTTGAATGCTTTTATGGGTTATGATTTTATGCGCTGGATGGCCAATGCTGTTAGTGAAGATGGTCAGGAAGGATTGATCAATCAAATGCATACCACTGATTATGGATTAGCCTCGGGTTATGATATGCACCCGGTGTATTCGGACAGCATCGAGCTAAAAACCGAAATGAATGTTCCCCTGTACTACGAAAATCGAAGTATCAGAATGCTTCTTTTTATTCAACAGGATTTTCAGCTGACCTGGTAGATTACGACAAGGTAGCCAACGCAACAGCGATACGGCTGGCAGCCTTTTTCAAATTAGCATCAGAGGTAGCATACGATATGCGCAAGCAATTGTCATCGCCAAAAGCTACACCGGAAACTGTACTGACATGCGCTTCCGCCAGGAGAAATAAACTCATATCATCAGCATCTTTGACCTCGTAGCCTTTAGCTGATGTTTGACCAAAATAGGCTGAGACATCAGGAAAAATATAGAAGGCGCCCTGAGGGCGGTTGATCCGCAATAAGGGAATTTCTTCCAGTAATCTGATGATGAGATCTCGTCTGCTTTTAAAAGCTTTGACCATATCATGTGTTGGCCCATGATCAGCTTCCAGAGCCTCAGCCGCTGCTTTCTGACCGAAGGAGGTAGCGCCACTGGTGACTTGCCCCTGGATCTTGGTACATGCAGAAGCGATCCAATCGGGTCCAGCTGTAAATCCTAATCGCCATCCTGTCATGGCATATCCTTTGGCCATTCCATTCACGATAACGGTTCGATCTTGCATGCCTTCCATCGCGGCCATGGTATAGTGATGGTTGGTGAAATTGATATGTTGGTATATCTCATCGGAAATGACAAACACATGAGGATGTTTTTGCAGCATCGCCGCCATCGCTTGCAGCTCCTCCAAATCCAAAACCGATCCACTTGGATTGCAAGGCGACGAGTACAGTATGAATTTAGTCCGATCGGTGATTTTTGCTTCGATGGCCTCCGGAGTGCATTTGAAATCGCCATCAATGGAAGATGGGACGACTACTGGTATCGCGCCTGTAAGCTTTACGATGCCATAATAGGAAACCCAGTATGGTGCTGGCAGTATGACTTCATCTCCAGGATTGAGTAGGGCCATACAAAGGTTATAAATGCTTTGCTTTGCACCATTAGATACCACAATCTCATTGAGCTTATAGGTCAGGTTGTATTCTCTGGCGAGTTTATTGACGATGGCTTGCCGCAATTCTACTAATCCATTGACAGGGGTATATTTAGTATATCCGTCGTCCAATGCCGTTTTGGCCGCTTCTTTTATATGATGGGGGGTATCAAAATCTGGTTCACCGAGACTGAGGTCGATGATATCTAATCCCTTCTCCTTTAACTCCCGGGCCATGCCAGACATTTTCAGGGTGGCAGATTCCTCCATATTGGCTACAAGATTCGAGATCGGGTGTGTTGGCTTCGGACTTTGCATCATTTTGTGTGTTTATTCTTTAATTTGGCGCTAAGTTACCAACAGTATGGATAAGAAAAACAAAGAATTAGCCAACAGACAAGCCAAAGCCGTTTTAGGGGGTGGTCAGGATCGAATCGAAAAGCAACATGCAAAAGGTAAATTATCAGCCAGAGAACGCATCCAGCTGCTTTTTGATGAGAATAGCTTTGAGGAAACCGGAATGATGGTCGTCCACCGAGCTACGGATTTTGGCATGGAGCAACAAAAATTCTATGGCGATGGGGTAGTTACAGGCTATGGTACAATAGATGGTCGGTTAGTCTACGCCTATGCCCAGGATTTTACGGTATTTGGCGGTTCGCTATCAGAAACACATGCCGAGAAGATTTGTAAAATAATGGATCTCGCAGTAGAAAATGGTGTACCCCTCATCGGCCTTAATGATAGTGGGGGAGCCCGTATACAAGAAGGGGTACGATCACTCGGCGGATATGCTGATATCTTTTATAGAAATGTCCGGGCATCAGGTGTCATACCACAGATCAGTGCAATCATGGGCCCTTGCGCCGGAGGAGCAGTTTATAGCCCGGCAATGACCGATTTCACCATCATGGTGGAAGGAAGTTCCTATATGTTTGTTACCGGCCCTAATGTGGTTAAAACGGTAACCAACGAAGAGGTGACCAGCGAAGAATTGGGGGGGGCAATGACCCATGCCACAAAATCAGGCGTAACCCACCTCACTGCTGCCAATGATGTAGACTGCATCAGACAGATACAGCGATTGTTAAGCTATTTGCCCCAGCACAATGAACACAAACCACATATCACCGACTTTGTGTTGACAGACGAGCTGCGGCCTGCATTGGCTGATATCATGCCGGAAAGCCCATCAACACCTTATGACATGCGGGATGTCGTCAACAATCTGGTGGATGCCAATAGCTTTATGGAGATTCACGAACATTTTGCCTCAAATATCATCGTAGGTTTTGCAAGAGTTGCAGGAATGTCGATTGGCATTGTAGCCAATCAGCCGATGCATCTTGCTGGTGTCTTGGACACCGACGCTTCCCGCAAGGCGGCAAGATTTGTGCGAACCTGTGATTGTTTTAATATCCCCTTATTGGTATTAGTAGATGTTCCCGGGTTTTTACCGGGCACAGACCAGGAATGGCACGGTGTAATACATCACGGTGCTAAACTGTTGTATGCTTTTAGTGATGCTACAGTGCCGCGCATTACGATCATCACCAGAAAAGCATATGGTGGGGCATATGATGTAATGAACTCGAAACACATTGGTGCCGATATGAATTTTGCCTGGCCTACAGCAGAGATAGCAGTGATGGGTGCAAAAGGGGCATCTGAAATTATTTTTAAGAAAGAAATCAGTGCCGCAGAAGATCCAAAGGCCAAGCTACTGGAAAAAGAAAAAGAGTACAGTGATCTTTTTGCCAATCCATATCAGGCAGCAGAAAGAGGATTCATTGATGAAGTGATTTTGCCTGAAGAATCCAGAAGAAAAATCATCAAGGCCTTTACTTTGCTGACCAATAAAAAGAAACTTACACCGAAAAGAAAGCACGGCAATATTCCTTTATAAAACTGTTCAAGTATGCGGGATCATTTAGTGGATATGTTCAATTTTAATACGGACGCCAATCGTAGAATGGTCGCTGCTGTACGAGACATTTCCGACAATCATGAAATGATCAAACACCTGAGCCATTTGGCGAATTGTCAATACAAATGGATGGAAAGAATAATCGTCACGCCGGAAGCTGCCGCCCTCGACTGGTGGGATCCTGTATATCCACCTGATGATCTAATATTCAGATTTAAAGATAGCGCACAGCGATGGGTAGACTATCTGAACAAGTTGAATGACGATCAACTGGAGCATGTCATACAATACAATTTAGGTGCATCGAGTATTGCAGAGGCAAAAATCAAAGACATCGCTCTGCAGCTTATCTTTCATTCCTTCCATCATCGTGCACAAATACAAATGATGATCAGAGAAAAAGGGGGACGACCTGGTTTTATCGATTATATCGGGTCACGAATAACTAAAAAAGGGGAACGCTAATGAAGCATTCCCCTTTTTTGTTTTAATGATCAGTGTAAAATCAATTTCCTGATTTTACCAGTTTGATCGGCCAAATATTTTCACCATTTTTTAACATGGCAATGTAGAGTCCCGCCGGCTCACTGTTTAATTCGTATTGTGCATCAGCGGATAGTGGCAATTGATAGATCACATTTCTACCACTGGAATTGTACAGCGATAATACCAATTCTTTCTTAGCATAAATGCCCGGCATTGTACCATTATTAAATACGGTAAAGAATGCATCATAATCAACAGGAAGCGTAGATACAAAGCATGAGACAACACCTGGTTCGATGACAGCAGAACAATCCGGATTAGCTGCATCAAACACGATAAATTCGTATACTGTTTCATCAGCAGCAAAAGGGCCTAATTCCAACGGCACATTATCATAACTAAAGTTGCCATAATCATTGCCATTTCCGGCGACATTGAACCCTTCATTGCCTGTATTGACAAAATTAAAATCAAGAACGAAAAAGAAGTTGCCAGCAGAGTCGCAAGGTGTCATGGTATATTCAAGATCGAAAATATTGCACCCACCGGAACCACATACTGGGCCTGGAAAGGAGAAACTATTGCAACACTCAGTGCCATCACTCTCGCATATCGTAATCGTGTAGTCACCACTATCATCTGATGGGAAATTATTGATTTCTACAGGTATCTGATCAAATGAGAAAAAGCCCAGATAGTCATCGCCTGAATAGATGTCAACACCACCACCCGGTAGATTGTCATAGTCGAAATTAGCGACGATGACAAAGGTCGAATCAGAATTGCAGTCAAAGACATCTACTGAGATTTCTGTGATTGAGCAATCTCCTGAGCAGTTTGGAGACGCAATGATATAACTTGCGCAGCATTCTTCATTTCCTTGTGCACAAACTGTGATGGTCATCTCAAAATCATTTAAAATTGGGAAATTTTCAATCCGGATAAAATCCGGATGGTCGAAGTATGTACCTAGTAAGATATCGTTAGCATATATATCAACGGAATCACTTGGTAAGCTGAAACCATTAAATACGATGTCAACCAGGAATGTCGTATCAGATGTACAGTCACCAACTTCTGCAAATAAGGAGGCAATCTCACACATAAATTCCTGACCACAATCTGGCGTTTCGAAGACCAGGTTATCACAGCAATCATTATTTCCTACAGCGCAAACGGTAATGGTAGTAGTGCTCACGTAGGCTACGGGAAAATCCGGAATAGTAAATCCATCAGGATTGTGCTCGAATTGCCCGACATAACCGTTACTGGAGGTGACCACTACAGAATCTGTAGGTAGATTATTTGCGAAGTAGTGTATGAATAAGGCATAGGTTGTATCACCGTTGCAATCTCCTGTATCGACGACGAGGTCAAAGATGTTGCATAGGCCGAAATCATCGCAATTAGGGGTATCAAATTCTATTACATCGCAACAATCCGGTGCACCAACAGCGCAAACCGTAAGTGTGGTGTTATCAGTTCCAAATGTAGGGAAGTGTTCTATGGTAATAGGGTTGTCTGTGACAAGATATTGACCAATAATGTCACCATTTCCATAAATGAGCACAGAATCAGTAGGTAGATTCTGGCTGTTAAAATTAACCAGGAGGGTATACGTTGAATCACTCGTGCAATCCCCTAAATCAACTACCAGGTCCCAAATATTACATTGACCAAAATTTGTACAATCCGGCGTTTCAATTTCAACTTCAGCACAGCAATCCGGTGCACCAACAGCACACACGGTAATGTTAGTAATAGGGTTGTTGGAAACAGGGAAGTTGTTGATAGCGATAAATTCGGGTGTTATTTCGTATTGGCCGATAAAGTCTCCATTGGCCGATACCGTCACAGAATCCGTTGGTAGATATTCATAATTGAAATCAATGTGCAGGATATATGTAGAGTCTGAATCGCATTCATCAAATTCAACGACGAGATCCCAGATATTACATTGACCAAAATTTGAGCAATCGGGTGTTTCAATTTCAACCTCATCACAACAATCCGGAGCTCCTACAGCACATACAGTGATGATAGTGATAGGATTGTTGGAAACTGGGAAGTTATTGATAGCGATAAATTCGGGTGTTATTTCGTATTGCCCGATAAAGTCTCCATTGGCCGATACCGTCACAGAATCCGTTGGTAGATTTTCATAATTAAAATCAATATGCAGGATATACGTAGAGTCAGAATCACACGCATCAAGTTCAGCCACCAGATCCCAAATAGTACATTGACCAAATGTGGAACAATCCGGTGTTTCAATTTGAATATCAGCGCAACAGTCAGGCGCACCAACCGCACAGACAACTATAGTCGTCAATGAAGAATCAAAGGCAGGTACATTGTTGATTGCAATAAAACCATCTGTCACTTCAAATTGGCCCAGCTCTTCGCCGTTAGCCGTGATGGTGACAGAATCAGTAGGTAAATTTTGACTATTAAAGTCTATATGTATAATATAAGAAGAATCAGATTCGCACTCATCGAATTCGGCTACAAGATCCCAAATACTACATTGTCCAAAATTTGAGCAATCAGGTGTTTCAAAACTAAGTGTATCACAACATTCCGGATCTCCTTGAGCACAAACTACAAGTAGGGTAGAATCAGTGCCCATTACCGGGAAATTTTCAATGCGATTGAAATCAGGCGCTATTTGGTATGTCCCCACTAAATTGCCATTGGCATAGACAAGAATGGAGTCCGCCGAATTGTTTTCTGTTTCGAAAACAATATCCAGTAAATAGGTTGAATCTGAAGAGCAATCTCCAGTCTCAATAAATAGATCATTAATCGAGCATACCGGTAGCTCACAATTTATCAATTCAATAAGCACTTCATCACAGCAGCTACCAAGATCATTGGCGCAGATAGAAAGTACTGCAGTACCAACGCCTTCTTGAATATCAAGGATGAGTGGAATTTCATCGACATTATAAAAGCCAAGAAACACGCCATCGAGAAAAACATCAATAGCCTCCCCAGGTAAGTTTTCATAAAAATATTCTACTGATATTTCAAATGTGCTGTCCGTGGTACAATCTAAAGTAGTCACACTTAAGTCATAAATATTGCAGGCACAAAGCGGCGAATCAAAGATTAATGTCGCACAGCAATTATTGTTGTCATTCTCACAAACTTTAATAGTGTCTGTTCCTGTACCATTGGATGGAAATTCTCCAATGGTTAATGGCAGATCATCATAGTCGTAGAAGCCAAAGTTATCGCCATTGATGTACAAGTCAAAACCGACACCGGATACACCTTGATAATCAAAATCTATTGTAGCGACAAAAGTGTTATTCCCGCTACATTCTCCAATATCAATAGTGAGGTTGGATAATTCACAGATAGTATCGCAATCAATAAAGCCTAACTCTACTGCTTCAAAACACAATGGATTAACCAAATCAGTTATTACAAATTCAAAATACTGACTTCCATCACCAGGAAATGGACCAACTTGAACAGGTAAATCTTCATAAGCGAACTCACCATAATTTTCTCCGTTTCCTGTTATTTCAAATCCTTCGTTTGATTGATTATTATAGTCAAAATCTATCTGCACAAATATTTCATCATCGTCATTACAAGGCAGGGGAAATACTTCAAGGTTATAAATTAAGCAACCTGCGCATAATAGTGCTTCAAACGGGGTTGTCATGCAGCATCCCAGATTTTCATTATCACAAACTGAAACGATATCAATAAATTCACCAGAGCCTTCAAAATAAGGGAGTGTCAGGGGTAATTCATTGTACATGTAACTACCGTAATAGGCTGTCTGAGAAAAGACAGCAAATCCCAAATCGCCTTCTCCTTCGATATCCATGCCGATCATCAGCGAGTACGCTTCATTGCCGTTGCATTCGAGGGCTAATGCTTCCATTGCCAATACGTCGCATGGTGGAGGACAATGGTATATGCCAAACATAGCCATATTATTGCAACCATCGTCTTCTGCATCTTCAATATTAAATACCCATTCAATGTTAGTGCCTCCATTTAAAGGACCTACCGTGATAGGTAATTCGGAATATGCAAAAGTGCCATAGTTGATAGTATTCCCAGTCATGTGAAAACTATCAGACGGCGGATTGTCATACCCAAAGTTGATCGTTAGCAGAAAATTGGGTCCAGTACATTCAGGATCAAAAGACACACTAAAAATTTCACAGTTGTTAGGATTGCAATCGATCGCATCCAGTACAAAAGTTTCGCAGCATTCATCATTGTTTGAATCGCAAACTGACAAAACAATTGGTGCGGCACCATTTACTTCGAAAAATGGAAGTGTTACGGGCAAGCTTTCATAGAGCCAAGTACTGAGCACCTCTCCTTCTTCATTGATTAGATCAAAAGTTGGGCTGCCAGGGTTTTCATAATCAAAATCAAAAACAACTAAAGCGCTATTATTACTTACACAAGCCACAAATTCAAGTTCGAAATTGGAAATGCTGCAAATCGGTCCACAATCTGCTGCGGGAAGGACAGTGAAATCCTGGCATTCAGCATCATTAATGTCCCAAACAATAAATTCATATTCGGTTTCGCCATCACCAAAAAGCGGTCCTACGGTTATCGGAGCATCAGCATAAGCAAATGTTCCGTAAATAACGCCGTTTCCTGCGATTGTAAAACTATCACTTGCCGGGTTGTCTACCTCAAGATCGACTGAAGCAGAAAAGTTATTTCCTTCACAAGAAAGTGCAACTGCCGCTATTTCTGTAATCGCACAAGCCTGACCTTGGACAGATGTGGCTAAATAATTCAGTATCAAACAAATGGAAAGTAGATGCTTTAACATAAAGTAGTCTATTTAGTGTGTTACAAAGCTAGACAAAAGTCCTTAAATCCTGCTATAATCTTAAGATACCAATATCTTTACGACCGTTGCACACGGATCACCTAAATAACTATAGACATGAGCTCAATGATATTATTTGGCAATGACAGTCCACTGGAAGTTGGAGATTTAGTCCCCTCCATGCCAAATGAAGGAGAGGTCTTTGTCCTTTTAAAGGCTGCTGCGCTCAACAAAAGAGACTATTGGATTACTAAAGGAAAGTATCCGGGTATAACTTATCCGCTGGTACTTGGTAGCGATGGAGTCGGTGTCATTGAGGGCAGGGAGGTGATTATCAATCCCAGCATCGCCTGGGGCGATGATCCTGAATACTTTTCTGATGATTTTTCAATTCTTGGCTTACCCTATCATGGTACATTTTCGGATATGGTGGTCGTCCCCGAGGAAAATATATTTGATAAACCTGATCATCTGTCCTGGGTAGAAGCAGCGGCTCTTCCAGTATGCGGCGTGACAGCTTATAGAGCAATGATGACAAGAGGTCGTGCGCGTAGCGGCCAACGAATGCTCATCACCGGGATAGGGGGAGGAGTGGCGACGATGGCACTGTTGTTTGGTGTGGCGATGGATATGGAAGTTTGGGTGACCAGTTCCTCAGATATGAAGATTGAAAAGGCCATTAAATACGGTGCCAGTGGTGGGGCAAATTATTCCGGATCAGATTGGGACAAAGAGCTTGTCCAGCAAGCCGGAGGAAGATTTGATCTTGTGATCGATGGTGCCGGGGGAAAGGACTTTTCAAGGATGGTGCATTTTATGAATCCGAGAGGAAGGATTGTGGTTTATGGCGGGACGAGTGGAAATATTGAAGGACTCAGCCCTCAGCGTATCTTTTGGAAGCAATTGGATATTTTGGGATCTACGATGGGTTCTCCTATAGACTTTAAGCATATGCTTGATTTTGTAGTCCAGCATAAAATCAAACCAATTGTGAGCCATGTATTTCCACTTGAAAAAGCAAATGAAGCGATGGATATCATCGCCAAAGGGGAGCAGTTTGGAAAAGTATGTCTTGAGATACCCACAGCATGACCAGAATTGTTGTTTTATCCGATACGCATAGTTTTTTAGACCCACAGCTTGAGTCGGTATTGTCAAAATGCGATGAAATATGGCATGCTGGTGATATTGGCAATCGAAGTGTCCTCGATGCGCTTCAGAAACTAGGGAAGACTGTCAGGGCGGTTTATGGAAATATTGACGGACAGGATATACGAATAGATACCCCAAGGATTTTGATTTGGCAGGTAGAGCAACGCAAAGTGGTGATGACGCATATTGGTGGGTACCCCGGTCGGTATACTACAGAAGTTAAAGCATTATTGAAAAAGGAAAAGCCTGATATTTATGTTTGCGGTCATTCGCATATTCTTAAAGTGATCTACGATAAAAAACTCAATCTTCTTCATATCAATCCCGGAGCCTGCGGCAGAGAAGGTTTCCAACAAGTGAGAACGATAATCCAGTTTGTCATTGATGGTGAAAAAATTAGGGATATGGCGATTGTAGAGTTGTGATGTAAGGGAATGGAGACATCAGACATCAGATTCCAGACCTTGAGATACTAAACGTTAGCGGAAAGGGAAGTTTGGATATGGCCAGAAGCATGCATAACCTAATCTCCTAATCCCTTTTTTTGCACGCAGAGGCACAGAAGCGCAGCCTTGTTTTTCTGGCTGGATACAAGTTGTAGCAGCACATCCAGGCATTATATCTGTAGCAGAGCCATATTTAATAAGATTAAAAAACTAAACGCTCTAAACCATCGAACCGTAGGTGACGATACTAAACGCTCTAAACGCTTTGGCTCATGCCCCCTTCCGCCTCCCCGCTTGGGCGGGATCTTCGCTTCGCTGCGACTTCTGCCCTTCTGCCCGTTCCATTCACCCCACTATAGCCTGCAGCACATCATCTATGATATCCTGTGGATCTTCTATGCCAACCGAAATACGTATTAAGCCGTCTGTAATGCCTACCTTTTTTCGAATTTCAGGATCTATTTTTATATGGGATGAGGAGGCCGGATGAAGGACCATTGTATCCACATCCCCTAACGTAGGGGTAAGCGAACAAAGCTGCATGCGATTCATCGATTGAAGTGCAGCATCCATGCCGCCTTTTAATTCAAAACTCATCATACCGCCAAATGCACGCATTTGTTTTTTAGCAATGAGGTGATCAGGATGTGTCTCCAGCCCTGGGTAATTAACTGTGAGGACATTATCATTTGCAGAAAGCGCTAAGGCTAACGCCATTGCATTTTCGGAATGTTTATTCATGCGTAACGGAAGTGTCTTGATGCCCTGATAAACCAGCCAGGCTTCAAAGGGACTGCAATTTGCTCCGGTCAATTTCATCGTATTCCAAATCCTGCTTTTAAAAAGATCAGGATCCAGTCCAAGGAGGACACCGGATATCGTTGTACCATGTCCATTGAGAAATTTACTAGTTGAATGAATGACGAAATCAGCACCTAGAAGCATTGGTTGCTGTAAGTATGGTGTGGCAAATGTATTGTCAATGGCAGACCAAACACAATGTAACTGAGTAATTGTACATAACGCTTCAATATCGATACATGCAAGGGTGGGGTTGGCGGGTGTTTCAAAAAACACGAGTTTAATGCCTTTATCTTTTTTCAAGAGTTGATCTACTTCTTCGCTGTTCGATAAATCCGCATAGATTAAATCGATGTTCCAGCGTGCACTCATCTGGCGTAACAACTCTGTACTGCCACCATATATATTGGCTTGTGTTAATACTTTATCTCCTGACTTGAGCAATCCCGAAATGAGCACATGAAGCGCGGACATACCAGAATTGGTCATAACTGCGGATGCTTCCAGATCACTCCCGTAAGTTTCTAATGCGGCAATTTTCGAGGCGGTTGCTTCGACCGTTGGATTTCCATATCGACTGTATGTATGCCCTTCCGTTTGTGCAGAGAATATGCTAATGCTTTCTTCCATACTTTCAAAGTCATACGATGCAGTCGCATAAATAGGAAGGATATGGGGCCTGGTCGTTTTTGGATCAGGCCATTCTCTGGCTGAGAGCGATTCGAAACTTTTCATGAAAATTTAATTTATAAAAGTTGTTATTGGCAAGTTAGTGTTTCTGTTTTTTATCCGGGTAATGAATACAGATTTTGTAAAATATCCATTAATTGCCGCTGGTTTTAACAAAATAAAGAATACATGATTTGCCGTGGTAAATGTTTTTTAATTAAAGGATATGAATTGTCTATTAATTGCCGCTGGTTTTAACCAGCGGATTTAAAAAAAAGCCCCAGGGAATAATCCCTGAGGCTTTTTTTATGTATGATTTTAGCTAAAAGCTAAAAAACAATTTTAATTATCTAACGACAATCACAGGAACAGAACGCTGTCCATCAACAGTCTCTACTTGTAACAAGTAGTTGCCTGAAGGCATTTGACTTACGTTAATAGGCTCAACGTGTGTTGTAATTGTGTTTATCAATTGATTTTGGTAAACAACTCTTCCTAAGTTATCAATCAAACGAAGTTTAACATCGCTGTAAGGCTTTGAAAACTCTAGTTTAATCTGAACCACATCTGTAGCTGGATTAGGAAATGCAGAGATAGCATTGCTTAATGGCAGTGGGTCAACAGTGTTAGTCGCTTTAGTTACAACACGTACCAATGGAACGATATCCTGGCCAAAGAATACACGGTTGTCATTGACATCAAGCTCTCTAACTTCATAATCGATATTAGCGATGTTTCCGTCTGGAGAGAATCCAAGCACTGCAGTGTAAATAAAGTCATCAGTAAGACCGTAAGCAACAGCCGTATCAGATGCAAGTACAACAGCACCAAAATCTCTTGCTTCACTAGCTAATAAGAAAAACTGAGGATCATCAGCAGCAGCTGCTTGATATTCTACTATAGCGATATAGCCAAATCCACCAACCATTTCTACTGGATCTCCAGGATTGTCAAAATTCTCAAGTACGCTTTCGAGAATAGCATTATCTCCTTCAGTTCCGCTAAATGTGTAATCAGCATAACCAATAAACTTACGCTCATTACTTTGCGCGATTTGGTCTCCGTTGTTGTCAGTCCATTGTTGTAAGTATATCTGAACGGTTTGATCGATCATGTCATCAGGGTTATTGACACCCCAAATAATTCTGTCAACTTCAGTTGTAACAACCGGACGGAAAAAGTTACCAAATGCATATGATAATGGAGCACCCGGATCATATATGCCATTCGCAACGGCTACTGATCTGGTAAATCCATCCTCCATTCCAAAAGTGTTTCCACCTACAGAAAAAGATCCACTTAATACGTTATCTGACGGATCAAAGTCTGTTTCATCTTGTGTCAATGTAAATGTTCCAACATAATTGCCGTTTACACCAGATGGTAAGCTAACCAAAACCGGATTTAGTCGGTTTTCAATAGTAGTATCCGGCGCAATTATTCCATAGCTTAAATCTTGATTGTAGATTTCCTCCATAGAATCGGAATCATTCACTGTATAGTTTAGTACAACATTAGTTTGTGGTGAAGCACCTACGTTTCTGACATCAGCCAAAGCACCAAATGGGTAAACCTGATCATTAGGGATCGTTCCCCAAGGAGCTATAGTATAGAAGTTGTCCTGAACTCTAAGATTGTTGGCCTCAGTTTCAACGATTTTCACGTCATCAATGATCCACATGTAATAATTGGCATTATAGACAAATCTCACCTGAAGGGAGTCATGCCCCGCAGCACCGGCCATAAAGTGACGCTGTACATTTGAGTTGTCAAAGCCACCATTCGTTGGAAATTCTTGGTTAATCTGGAAATCAACCCACTCAGTCCATTCTGCATCGTCCTTTGTTCGGAACGAGAAGAAGTAAGTACTCTGGAATTGACGTAGCCCTTGGTTCCAACTTAATGAAAGACCAGCAGCACCCCATTCAGCAGTATAGATGGCAGGGGATATCAATGTGTGTTGAGCAGGAGCTGGACAAGGACCATTTCCTGCGTTTCCTTCAATACCTGCAGTATCATCATAATCTGCATCTACACCAACAGCACCATCACAAAGGGTAGGTGAGTTGATTGCAGCACCAGCAAAAATCCAGGCTCCTTTATCAACTAAACCATCCGGACGGTATGTCCATCCTGCATTTACATTTGAATCAGCAACTGCACAAGTACCTTCTGTAGTCCAACCGTTAGCTTCAAGACCACCGGAGAATGTTTCCCAGAATAATGGGTCAACTGCAGCTGTATTTTCATATACAACAACTGTAAAAGTTCCTTCGGTTGCAGGCGTGTTGCCCGTTGACCAAATTCGAATAGTATATTCATTGTTGGCAATCAAGCATGCACCAGGCAGCTCCATATTGTTATCTTCAGGTATGGCAGACGAAAAGCATCTTAGCGGTGTTTCATCAGCGCCACAACTTTCATAAATAGCCATACCAATCGCTGTAACATCCGTTGGCGTAGTAGCATTATTGAAATAAACGCGTACAACTACTCCGTTAGCAGGTACATCTACTGGGGTAGAAAACTTATACCAGATATCATCTGTATACCAGGAGCCAGAACAAACACTTGTTGGAAGTGTAGAAGCTGTTGCTCCTCGTGTATCGCCAGCAACGGCGACAGCATTTGCCTCGCTATCCGCTAGAACAACTTCTAACGCAGTGGCGCAGTCGTCATTAGCCGGTTGCGCCCAGGCAGTTACACTCATTAAAATAAGTCCAAGGAATAGACTTGAGATACGTAAAGTTAATTTCATCATTTTCAGAATTTAGTTTTAGTTAATAGCATTTCTCTTTAAGCAAAAAGGTAGTTGGGTTTACTTTATTCTTATAGAGGGGTGGAATATGTTGTAAAAATAGAAAAAAATGACATTTAATGGCAAGGATAATACATTTTTGTAGCCCTTTTGACAAATATTAAGCTATCCACTGATATATGCTATTCACATCCACAGTGACAACCCCTGAATGTGAGCAAACATAAGCACCAGTGAGGTTGCTCAAGGCGCCAGCCGATTTTAGACTGAGTCCGCTCATCATACTGAGGGCCAGTGCGCATATGACGGCATCTCCAGCACCACAGACATCTACCACATCTATGGCCCGATCAGGTACTACATGGGCTTCTGCTTCCTTATTTTGGAGATATAGCCCGTGTCCTCCAAGGGTCACGGCTATAGTTTCAATATTCATTTGATTTCGCCATTCCCGACACGTTTTCTGGAGATCGTCCAACTGAAGGTGCTGTAATGCAGCAGTACTTGCTTCCCGGTGATTTGGCTTAAATAAGTCAACGCCTTCATATTTGAAATAGTTCTTATCCTTTGGATCTACCGCAATAAAGACACCCATTTCACGTGCCAACCGTATAACGGAGGTAATAATTTTCGCCGTCAGAAAGCCCTTATTATAGTCTTCAAAAATGATTAGATCAGGTTTCTTCTCTTTAATATAGTCAGTAATGTGGGTTAAAGCGCTGTCTTCTTCGTCCCCGTAGAGATAATCTGTCGATTCTTCGTCAATGCGAAGCATATGGTGAGACGAAGCCACAACCCTCGTCTTTACGGTGGTAGGCTTGGAATTGCATTGAAACAAATGATGGTCAATATGTTGTTGCTCAAGCAGCGATATTAATGCCTTAGCATTGTCATCCTGGCCTGTAAGCCCGATTAAGGTCGTCTGACATCCCCAAGCAGCGAGATTTAAGGCCACATTGGCCGCACCACCTGATTTGATTTCTGTTCGCTGATGCGAGAGTATCGGAACAGGTGCTTCCGGAGAAATTCTGTCCACTGATCCGAAAATATATTTATCCAGCATCGCATCACCAATCACTAATGCCTTCAAGCCTTTCGCTTTATCGGTTACCTGATCAATTTCTTTTCTAGTTATCATGGATTATGTATTCTGCGGTATTGATTCCAGGATGTATTTTGTGATTTTATGACTAGCCCCACTATGCGAAGAAAGGTAATTAAATGCTACTTCTCCGGCTCTTTTCCTTTCCTCTGGTGCGCTTAAATTTTTAAGCACCGCTATTAAATCATTTTGATTGCCAATGGTCCAGGCTGCCTTTTCCGCTATTAAATCTACCGCCTCAGGAAACCGCTTATAATGTGGGCCGAAGATAACAGGTTTGGCATGAGCAATCGGCTCCAGTGTATTGTGAATTCCTGCTCCAAACCCACCACCAACATAAGCTACTTTGCCCAACGGGTAGAGAATGTTTAAAATCCCTATGGAGTCAATGATCACCACCCGGGGGTGATTCGCTGAATTCTTCAATTCAGATAAACGAATTGCCTGAAAGGGTAGCGATTTCATCAGGCGGTTGATATTTGCTTCTGAGACATCGTGGGGCGCGATGATCACACGCAATTGAAGTGCTAC
>JBBKWA010000192.1:0-3312 GCA_037968695.1 Saprospiraceae bacterium | reverse complement strand
GGGATATTTAGGGGGAGTGCTTAGTGGTAACGCTCTCGTATTTCCGAAGTCGCGGAAAAAGAATTGCGTCCTTTGTGTTATTATAAAATGCTAATTGGTTTCTATATCGTTCAATAACACCAAACCAGCGATTTTGTAAATGCGTTAAAATAGGCAGCTTTTACAAAAGTCAAATACTATTCTTCATATTTAGCAAGATATTTAAAAACGTCTTACCTTCAGATCGTATATTTTATCATCTTTATTAATACCTACGCTTAATATCAACTGTTTTTCATTGTATATTAATCGGTAATAATACCATCTTCGACTTGGGTTATTTTCATCTCTGTTTATTAATTCTAATTTTTTTAATGCCCCATATGACTTAAATTCAGAGGCAGCCTGTTCGGCGTATGCACGCAAATCCGTGACCGCAGGGAATACTAATTTCTCATAATCTATTTTTCCAGTTCGGATACTTTCCACTAATCTTTTAACCATTGCATCAATTTTAGGTTTCGTGATAATAATTGATGGTGCCTTTGAAATGCTCAATTCAGGCGCGAAAATTTCTTGAACTCCGTGACTAAGCTGGATAGGATCAACTCCCCTTAAATTTGTAAATAAAATTACGGCTAATTTTTGTTCGGGATATCGTGAAAAATTTCCATTAAACCCTTGCCAACCACCGCTATGTCCAATAATTTTTTTACCGTTTAGTTCATTGATATGCCAACTGAATCCAAATGTTTGTTCAACACCATCCTTTGTAATCAGGGGAGACCACATGGCATCATAGCTTTCATCAGTCAATAATTTTCTACTATTTAAAGCATTTTCCCATTTAGCGATATCAAGTATGCTCATGTATAATGCGCCAGCAGCATCAGAGTTATTAGACGGAGAAACCCACTCTTGATTTTTTAGTTCTCCATCTACTAAGCGATACCCTGCCGCTCGGTTGTGCACAATATCTTCCTCGCTAATTACACGGGCAGTGTTCATTTGTAATGGTATGAAAATACGATCTTTGAGATATTCACCATAAAATTTACCGGTCACTTTGCCGATGACCATTCCAAGTATACTAAAACCTACATTACTATATCCTCTTTTTTCGCCTGGCCTAAATTCAAGCGGTAAATTTTTGAATAGGTTGTAAAAATCCTGTTCGGTATAGTCAGCGCGCATATTTAAATTTTCGGGATAACCACCTAAACCAGAGGTATGCTGTAACAGATGACGAATGGTAATTTCATCCCATGCTTTAGGAGCATCATCTAAATATTTATTTACTTTGTCATCTATGGAAAGCTTGCCTTCTTCTGCTAGCATCAATATAGCCATAACAGTAAAAGCTTTTCCTATAGAGCCTGATTGAAAGATAGTTTCAGATTTTACAGGAACTTGATGCTCGATGTTAGAATAACCATAACCTTTAGCTAAAATAATGTCACCATCTCGTAGAACAGCCACTGCAATTCCAGGAATATTTTGACTTTTCATTTCTGATTCAATATACTTATCCACTTCAACAAATAATGAATCGGAATCAGTATCGTTATGTTTGATACTATTCATGCCATTACTATTTTGCTGCGCTAAAAGGTTCGATGTTACACTAATAATAAGGACTAATAATTGCGGGATTTTCATGATATAGATTTCATTGATAGTAGCATATAACGTGATTCAGCTTGGAGGGGGCGGGCTTTCGGAGACGCTCACTTCTTGCCTACTCCTAAATTCTTATAAATACTGATTTTCATTGTTAGTATTACTACCCGCTGTATCCAAGGTGTTGTTAGCCAACGTTTCATCTTACTTGTTTCAATATCCAATCAGAAATTTCCTTTAAGGCGTCTGGCGAAAATGTTTCCTCAATTTTTGCATACTCGGCAGGGGATCCAGTTTCACAGTTCTGGAAAAGATGATTAAGATTCGGCAACTCCTTTACAGTCACGCTTGAATTGCCACCCTTTTTTAGAGCGTTACTAATTCCAGATAAATTCTCTTTAGGCGTTACCACCAAATCCTTTTCTCCATTTATAGCAAGTACCGGACAGGTAACCCTTTCCAGTATAGATGCCGGGTCGTATTTGAGGAAATTCCTAAACCATTCTGATGACCACTTATCTGACTGAGTTGATATGACTTCTTCTTTGCTCATATCTGACGACATAAGGTCAGAAGGAGTATCCTTATAGCTTTGTTCGATAAGTTTAACTAAGTCAGCCTTCAATGTACGGCTGTCGTTGGATTCTGAAATCATTCGATATGCCTCTTTATGTATTGGTAGTATATATTTTTCTATGTCAGATTCAGATACACCATTTGCCTTCGCAATCAATTCTTGCTGCATCAAAAGCACCTTCCTTATTTCAATTCCAGGACCAGCAAGCAGAACAATGAAACTCACATCCTTCGAATTAGATGCTACCATAGGAGCAATCATTCCTCCTTCACTATGTCCAATTAAACCAATTTTATCTCTATCTATCTCTTCCCTTGTTTTTAGAAATTCAACAGCACTGGCAACGTCCGAAGCAAAATCGGCAGTCGTTGCTGCTTTGAAGTTACCTGTGGATTTCCCAACACCCCTATCGTCATGCCTAAGAACAGCTATTCCATGTTTTGTTAAATGGTCAGCAATGATCAGGAAAGGTCTATGTCCTGAAGTTTCCTCATCTCTGTTTTGGGCACCGCTTCCTGAAATTAAAATGACGACAGGATACTTTCCTGCAGTCGAGGGTAATGTCAGTGTTCCTGCTAAGGTGACGTTGGCTTGAGTGTTTTTAAAAGTAACTTCTTCTGTGTAGTATGAATATGGCTTCGATGGTTCTTGTGGTCTATTTGTGGAAGCTTTGTAAGTCAAAAATACAATTAGGACAATTGATGATACACCTATAAAAATCCCAATGATGACTGCTATTTTTTTCGTTTTCATATGGGTCATATGTTGGCTAACGGTTTGTAGCTACCCGAAGGGCGGGGCAACTGTTTATATATTTCTTTAGAAGTATCTGATTCAAATGCCCTTTGGAAGAAACTCATAACCTATGGATTTTTTGCGCCTGTTAAGTGCTTTTTACGTCATCAAATAGTTGCGAAAATGTTCTGGGTTTTGGATTACTTTTTTCAAACCATTGATGTTATCCAGCAAAGGATTCGAACTCACTGAGGTGTTCATTTTGCCATTTAAGGCGATCTTTTCAGTTAGCCAGTTAACATATGCACCTCCACCTGTAAATTGAAATCCATTTGAGATTATTTGGTTGATTAGTTGATGATTTTCGACTTTTTCAAGTGTTTCGAGAATCTGATCTTCAA
>JBBKWA010000191.1:0-3393 GCA_037968695.1 Saprospiraceae bacterium | reverse complement strand
GCTGTTTGCGGCACCAATGAAAATAAATGCATCAAATAAGAAAGACCTGATATAGTATTTGAATACTTCTATCGGGTAAAGGTGGTTTGTATAGGAAGTCTGCCTGAAAGTCTGAATTTATCGGAAGAGGGAGATAATAAACAGCTACAAAAGCAGCAATGAAAGTTAAAGTGCTTTGCTCACTAAAATCAAACTGTGAAATAGTGGCCATCGTATCGATACTATCAATGACGATCTGCTCATTATGACAGCAATCATCCTTATCGACTTGCTTTGTTTCATCATTCGCATGATGGCAAACTTTTTTTGTTTTATGGCAAGGAGGCTTGCTCTTCTTTTGATGGCAGCTCTTTGCTTCGCCAAAAAGGTTGATGCCTTTGAGCTGATCCTGACAAAAATGCATATCCATAGAAAAGCCAGTTGAAGACAGAAGCAACAAGCAGACCATAAAGATGGCGGTGATCCTATGAAATTGACTTTTTGTCATTGCGCACTAAATTAAAGCTAATTAATCAATCTGACTTATAATATTGTGTTAAATGGTATGTAAGGCGGGTATGCCTAACTGGGTTAATGTTAAAACCTGAAATAACTGCAAGTTTTACTTTGTAGCTTTTAGCCGTCAAAAATGTCAATTCTCCTAATTCTCGCTTTGATTTTATTGTACCTTTAGGACCAAACCTAATTACCCCTAGGACCAAACCTAATTACCCCACAAAACATAGTAAAAAATTAATTCAATTATAACTATCTAATCTTGTTGCTATTATGAAGAAACATATACTATTTTTCGTTCTATCCATTCTGACCATTTCAATTGCTCAGTCTCAAATAATATTTGAAGAAGACTTTGAGAGCTCTGGTCTTCCATCTGGATGGAGCATTCAAACTAATGCTTCCGATGGTGGATGGATAGTAGGCACTCCTGCTGCCTTATCGAGTGAATACTGGCAGGTTCCGTCAAATGGGAGTGCTAGGGTGATCGCGACAAACGATGATAAATGCAACTGCAATAAAAACAATGATGTTTTGATAACTCCGGTAATAGACCTATCCGGTGTAACTGCAGCTGTATTAAATGTTGAGCTATATTTTATTAAAGGGGAATATCAAGGCGCTGTGGAGGAAGCCTATATTCTGATTAATACTGATGGTGTAAACTGGGTTCCGATAGCCACCTTATCCGGTGAAGCCGACTGGCACACATACAAGATCGATATCTCTAATTATGCAGGGGAAGATTCCGTGTACATTGCTTTTCAATACGATGACGACGGTTCATGGCTTTATGGTCTTGCTGTTGACAATGTGATTATAGAATTACCTAATACCCTTGATGCGGACCTTTCTTCATTGAAATCAATTCCTTTTGGGCTGGAAAATACGCCTGTTGATATTGGTGGTACAGTTTACAATAATGGAATAACCCCAATTACTTCGCTCGAAATTGAGTACGTCATCAACGAGGATGATACAATAAAAGGATTATTGGAAGGGCTCGATATTCCACCGTTCCAAGCATATGATTTTGTACATCCAAAACAATGGATTCCGGAGTTTGAAGGTGTATATGATATTAATGTTGAAATCACTGCAGTGAATGGCGCAGTTGATGAGCTAGCTGAGAATAACTCACTTTCAATGACAGTAGGGGTGTATCGCGATGTTGACCGTATCAATAGAATTGATGAGCTTTTGCAGTCAGTTCCGGTAACTTCAGTCGTAGCCACAGTCGCAAATCAATTGGACAGTCCGAATGATCTGGACTTCTTTCCGGTCTTAGATAAAAATGAACTTTGGATTGTTAACGAACGCGTTGAAAATTCAGGCGGGAGTACTGTAACAATTTATGATGCAGGTACACCTGACCAAACATTTTGGCAGCGTGTAGATGGAAACGCCTGGCACTTTATGTCCATGCCGACAGGAATTGCTTTCAGTAATAATCTAAACTTTGGTACTTCTCCGGGTGTACAAGATGCTAATCATGGAGGAGGCACATTTACAGGGCCAACATTATGGTCCAGTGACCCGGCTATATACGCTCAACCTTCCGGTGGTAATGGTAGCCACTTGGACATGTTACATGGAAGTCCTTATAGTATGGGTATAGCTAGCGAAAAAGACAATGTTTTCTGGACTTTTGACTCCTGGAATAAAGAAATCGTACGTTATGATTTTGTTGAAGATCACGGTCCTGGTAATGATGATCATGCCGATGCTATAGTGCGTCGATATCGCGAGATTGCAATTGAAAGAGATGGCGATGTACCAAGTCATATGGTGATTGATGATGCCGGTGTTTGGTTATATGCCGTTGACAATGGTAATGATCGTGTCATTCGTATAGATATCAACTCTGGGGAAGCAACTAATAGCCTTCCACTGATAAACGAACAACTAGCCGAACACTCTCAAATGGGCAATGTGATCTGGGAAGAGATAATCAATACTGGCCTTGACAGACCATGTGGTATTGATGTTATAGATAATCGATTATTAGTGGGTGATTATGCTACCGGCGAGATTATCATTTATGATATCGATAATGCTTTTGCGGAACTTGGACGTTTGGCTACAGGCGCTACTGGATTAACCGGTATTAAAATCGGCCCTGACGGTGCTGTTTGGTATACCAACAAACTGGAAAATACAGTGACAAAAATGGAGCCGGGAGAAACTACTTCTACTGAAGAAACTGAGTTCTTAGCGCAAATTACTGTTTCCCCAAATCCAACTTCAGGTATTCTACACATCAATCTTCCGAGGGTTAACGATGTCAATCCTGTAAATCTTGAGTTGCATGACCTAACTGGAAAAACAGTCCTATCCAAAAAGGATGTTAGTGGCAATCAGCCAATAAATATCAGTCACTTACCATCTGGTGTTTATATACTTTTCATCTCTTCTGATGCAGCGACCACAACTAAAAGTATATTTCTTACGAAATAATTAATTTAGAGCTTCCCATTAAGCATAATGGGAAGCTCTTTTTTTTATTTTCAACTCTTCTACAATGAAATATTCAATACTAAGCCTTCTCTTCCTGGTGTGTGGAGGGATATTTGCCCAATCGAATGTGATCCTCAAAATGGACCAAAAATTAGGTGACGAATCCTTTGCACTAAATCAAACTGTGGAATCTGAGTTGGGGTATTACTATAACATCACTCGGCTTCAATATTATGTTTCGGAAATTGTGCTGACGCATGATGGAGGTCAGGTTACAGCAATGACCGACTTGTACTTTTTAGTTAGTCCAGCCACAGATGTTGAATTTCCTCTGGGAAATTTAGCAGTAACCAATATTGAGAAGCTTCAGTTTTCAATAGGCGTTGACCAGCCACACAACCACCTTGATCCGGCGAGTTATGAAAATGCACATCCGTTAGC
>JBBKWA010000190.1:0-10150 GCA_037968695.1 Saprospiraceae bacterium | reverse complement strand
ATGATACACTACACAATAATACTCAAGCAAGATTAAACCATAACAAATCTATTGCAATATCATCCGATAACTAAACTAATATGAATTCTTCACAATCTTTACGAATGAATAAATATGCTAAAATATTTGGGTTTTGCATAGTCTGGTTTGCGATTACAATACAGTTCATATTAATGATGCAAAACAGGCAAGCGGATATTCTGGAAACCACCATACGATTTTTTAGTTTTTTCACCATCCTTACGAATATTTTAGTCGCGCTTTACTTTACGGCTTCATTATTTAAACTAAAAAGATTCCCCTTTAACCTGCTTTTAGATAAAGGAGCGATTACTGCTATTACCGCTTTCATCATCATTGTAGGCTTAGTTTACCAGATTGTATTAAGAGGAATATGGGCGCCCACTGGCCTTCAATATATCGTTGATGAACTATTGCATACCATTATCCCTCTCTTTATGCTTGGTTATTGGTTTTTTAATGCAAAAAAAGAGGATTTGATATTGAGCGCAGTGTTTTATTGGCTGCTCTACCCAATTATTTACATTGCGTTAATAATCGTAAGAGGTTATTATTCCGGTTATTATCCCTACCCATTTTTAAACATAGAAGAAATTGGATTGGAAACAGCTCTAATAAACATTTTTATCATTTTCGCACTTTCGATAACCATAATAACAGCTTTATCCATAGTCGGAAAATATCTATCAAAAGCAACTATGCGTAAACTTCAAGATTAAATTATTGAAAGGATAGCCCTCCTTACAAATGAAGGCTTTTTATTACTAAGTACTTTTAAGAAAAAGTAGTGATCGAAAACCAGGTATTGTTCTTACGTTTGAAAAATCCCTGCATCGTGCGTCTCCATACCAGCAGGAGGTGATTTATGGCGTGACCTTAAATATAAATCCTCAGAAAAAGTTATACTGCATTACTCATGTAGCCGTAGACGATATTAACAAAATGAACTTAATTCATTTCTATCTATTATTAGAACATGAGTTTTTTTAAGTACCTATTCCTCATACACCCATCCATGCCTCGAACATTTCCATTAGGTCACCTACAGCTAATGTAAACCAGAGAACCAAAATAGCCAAAATCACTTTCAACATGATTGGCGGCGTAAAACGAAACTTGGCCTTCATGTATTCACTAAACGGAGGGAAATAAATCAAAGAAAATAAAATGTAAATGATTCCTGGAACTGGATGCACCAAAACCAGATTTAATACACCAATGCTGAAAAAAAGAAATAAAAATATCCAACTGAATAAAGTCCATAGTTTCGAATTATTATTCAATGCTTTTTCCATTTCCTTCTAATTTAATGTGTGTCATCGTTAGCGTATCGGAAAAACAAACACAAGCGCTCTTCAGCATGGTCTCTCAAAATGCTCAATCTTAGCTTAAACGAAGAATATAAAACCAATTATTTCAATTTAAAATAAAACATAGTTGAGCACCAATATGTTAATCTTGTTATTCCAAATAGCCGTTATCAAATTGAATATTAAAACTATTATTCATTAGATTTTAAACTAGAACATTAAAATACAAATTAAATCAAACGATAAAGACAGAACATTGCGTGGATATTGCTATTTTGGACAGTGAACATTTAACTGCTATAAAGTTAAACAGATGAAATTCAACATACTTATACTTTTATTGCTTTTAAATGGCGTGTCAGCAATTTCATTTTGTCAGTCCCCAGATTGGAATTTAGACTTTGAAGAATGGGATTTAGATGATACAACACCAGATCTATGGCATGATACGACCGTCATTGAAAATAGAGTCGGGTTGTTTCCACCTAAATGGCACTATAGACCAGATCATATACCCGAAGGAAAGGGATTAGGTAGAACAACCGATGCCACGCATGGCGAATATGCAGTAGCACTATCAGGATTTTACCAATATCAAGTTATGCGGATCATCTCTGGTGATCATCCAAATAAATCGGGATGGCCAATTGATTATCGCCCTGATAAATTAATCGGTGACTATAAGGCTGTTTTGCTTGGCAATTGTGATTCATTAAAAACCTACGTAGACATATTTCTTACAAGCTATAATAACAATACGAACAAGCGAGATACAATAGGGCAATCGAATATCGTCCTTGATGAAGCTACGAGTTATACCCCATTTGAATTAGAGATAGAATATCAGAACAAATCAATCATTCCAGACACGGTAATTATTGTTCTTGCCGAAGAAAGATTTGGTTTTGATCATCCCCCTGCCTGCTTAGAATGCAGCCATGTGTTTTTTGATAATTTAGAACTTACAACCATTACATCAAATACAAAATTAAGCCTCCCGAAGAGTCAAGTAAGTATTTTTCCAAACCCAACTGATAACAAATTATTTATCAAATCAGCTTGTGCTGATTGCCTATACGATATTGCCCTGATTAGCCTGAGCGGACAAGTGCTAATCAACTATTATTCAATAAAGGACGAAATTGAAATCAATAGCCATTTAATTGGAAAAGGGCTTTACTTTTTAAAAATTACAGACAAAAACTCCAGACGATATTTCTTTGAAAAAGTAATCGTAGAATAATCCTGATTACTATGGTGCTGTATTTGAAGTCTTCACTTGCAAAGACTTTAAAAATTGGAGGTGTCACAGAAATCAAAAAGCACTAACACTATCATTTTTGCTATTCTCATACTTATATCTATTCCTTTTGGGTCCCATTTAATAGCATTTGCTACCTAATACTATTTAGAATAAACAACTTTCTAGTTCGGCACCCTCTTTTCCAACCAAACCATGTATTTCTAAATTTTGATCGATCCTCGATATCCATAAGCTATGTTGCGAGCGAACATTACATTACTACCCGAATTATACCTGAAGGGATTGTTAATGTTTCTCCTTGTAAGCATGTGTACTATCTATGTTGGAGCACAAAACAGCATATCCCTTGATTCATTGTGCTCCTTGTACAAAGAGGACACGCTCATTTTGAAATTATGTCTGGTGCCCTATACGCGTGATCAGGATGCTGTTGAAATAGAAAAAGCTTCATTGGTAGAAAAATATACCTAACATTCGGCGTATAGTCCATTGAAAAAACATTAGGAATAGTTTTAAATTTATAACAACACGATAAAAGCAATTGGCAGAAATTATAGATTCGAAAGCTTTCAGACCATTTAACGAAATTGTCTTGAAAGGAGCAATCAGTATTTTCAGCTACTAAAGAGATTTAACTGCATTAAAGCAGCAACTGAAGGTTAAAAAAAAGGAGAACTAAAGAGGCTGGATAATAAAGGCTTATATCACGGCCTGAAGTAAAGAATGGAACGATGATTTATAATATAAATCCCTTAGCGACCATCACCTTATGCGCATCAGTTTTAATAATGCTGTACATTTAGGCCGTACCAAACCGGAATCCGAAGAAACAGTTCCAATCGCAAAAGTATGGTTATGATAGCCTGAGATGTCTGATGATTTTATACCAATTGGAATCGGATGCTGGTGGAGACCATCTGAACTTGAGGTGCCAAACATCGAAAAGCTATGATTATGGCTGCCATTAAAACTTGTATAGAGATTAATATTTCCGCCAGAATATTGTAGCGGGAAATACCCTTCTCCCTCTCCCCCCATGCCATTACCCCAATTCATCATGAGAAAAGAAGTGCCATCTGACAAGTGGGTAGACCATTCTTTATCGTTTGCATTATAATTTGCACAAACATGATTATGGCCTCCATATGTAGAAGTGATGACAGGGGATTGATTAGAATTATAGCTATGCAAATGAGTTCCATCCTCGGAGGAAGTTAGCGTACCAAAATTGAAAGAATGCAAATGCCCACCCGCCAATTGAGAAGTGACAGTGCCTACATCAATGGTGTGGGTATGATCTATTGATCCGCCTTCCTCACCGGCTTCGTTTGGGTCGATGGTCCCCAGGATAAATTTATCTGAGAGATCTGGCAGTGTCATACCCACAAGTGGGCTCAAGGTATCCGTAATCACATCCCCATTGCAAATAGCGTATCCATTTGGTAAAGGGAAAGTGGTGTCTGGTCTCCACCAATCAATAATGCTGCCCACCGGTATCGAATTTGATTTTCGATTGATACTTGACCATGCATTATTTTGATACACATAAAATCCCTTAGCTCCATCCGTTTGAAAAATCATCAGGCCGCTCACCGGACTCATGATTTCATCGCGTTCCATCATGGTCATTCTTGGGATAAGGATCCCTTTGTTGATAGAAGTAATGTCGAGAATAGCATGTTCATTGGCTTCCATTCCAGTTTCATTAATGGCCACACCGACAGGAACATAATCGGGATCACATAAATTACCTAAGCCATCATTGTCAAAATCATACTGTAGAGGATTGTATACGTCGGGGCAATTATCTACATCATCTTCTATCCCATCCATGTCCGTATCAGTAGAAAGTGGACTGACCACTTGTTGGGCTAACACCATGAATGGTGAAACTAGAATAAAAAAGAGACAAATGGCAGTTCGGACTAATGCTGCATTTTGATAATTTCTATAGTTGTATGGTAGAAAAGATATCCTCATTTGATACGCATTATTTTTAGCAAACGGATATATTGGGGAATGTTTGTGCCCGTCGATGTTTCGTGACTTTCTAATTGCGTAATGTGATGATGGCTTCCGCCATTAGTACTTGTTGTTTGCGGAATGGTATAGTTATGGGTATGGGCACCTGCGGGATTGGCATACAAGCTTCCGGAGGCGGTATGCGAATGAAAATGATTATTGGTGAAATAGAATATTTGCGTTACGGTCCCTCCCGGAGAGTATATGCCTATCGGGTAATGCCCTTCACCTTCAGCACCAACGCCGTCTGATGTCCAGTTGATCATTAACTTGGAGTCTCCATTAATATCTGAAGAGTACCAATTTTCATTGGCTGTAATGGTTGCCCATTCATGGGTATGGCCTTCATTGGAAGACGTAATGGAAAATGATGCACCATGCGAACCATGCTCACCTGATGACCCAGTGGTGCCGTTTAAAGGCGTTGTATAATGGGTATGGGAAGGTGTCTCATTTGTATTCTGTCCGCCGAGATCGACGGTATGTATATGACTACTAGTCCCACCTATCGCATCCATATCAGGCAAGGCCACCCCTTTGATAAATTGTTCATCCAGGTTGGGAAGCACCTCATTGAAAAAAGGACTTTCAGTATCCGTTACCGTACTGCCGTCACATATCATAAATCCTGGAGGCAGGGATTGTCCTAATGGGTACCAATCCATCACGCCGCCAATGGGAATATTATCAGAAGTCCGATTGGTGAGATTCGTCCATTTGTTGAAATGGCGGATATACATGCCGGCGAGCCCATCGGTTTGATACACCCAAAGCCCATCTGGCGGATCTATGATACTAAGCCGGGCTACCTCCGTGATCCTAGGAATGAGAATTCCTTGAGACAAGGAAGAAACATCCAAAATCGAAGAAGAGTCAGCAGGAAGATTGGTGGAATTAATCGCAACCGACTGACCTATCAGTATTGAGACCATTAGCATACAATATGCGAGAGAGAGACAGCGTCTTGCGGAAGATAACTTTCTAATTAGATTCATTTGATCCTAATGATTTTAACTAAACCGTGGAATGGAGGGACAATATTCGCCGATGTGGATGTTTTAGGCGCCCCGTTCAATTCATGAGAATGCGCTGGCTCCATACTTACATTTGGGGTAAGACCCCCTAACGGATGATCATGAGTTCCGGCGTTATCGGAAATTATTGGATTAAAATTAAAAACATGGTTATGGCTATTGGGTTTTGTATAATACGCCTCCTGACCAGTAACATCTGGAGAACTGATTGGAAAATAATCTGACCCATCAGCATCTAACCCATCGGTCCAATCCATTAGTTGGACAGTATTTCCTAAAAAATTATAGCCATTCCAATCGTATGAGGGGTTTCCGTTGAAAAAGCTCCATACGTGATTGTGTGTATAAGAACTAGTAATTCTCTGCCCGGGGGAATAAGTATGGTGATGTGAACCTGAAAAGGAGGTGGACGCTCCGAAAATCAATGGGTGCGTATGTGCACCGTCTTCTGATGAAGTTACCTGAGGGGGGTCAAATACATGGTCATGATTGCCGTCAAAAGTTTCACCAATCAAGGCCGTATCAGTCACACCGCGCACAAAATTGTCAATCAAATCTGGCAGCGCAACACCATCATAAGGACTCTCCGGATCGGTGACAGTAGATCCATCACAGATGACATATCCCTCCGGGACAGGAAAGCTCGCATTCGGTCTCCACCATTCTATCACAGTGCCTAGAGGCACTGCCTCATCTTCATTCTGCACCTTTTCCCACACCTCATCTGAAAAATAATAGAAGCCCTGCTGACCATCATTCTGATACACCATCAAGCCTTCGGCTGGTCCTGCGATCTCCAACCGCTGCTCCTGAGCCATACGAGGGATCAATACCCCTGTATTTTCTGACCGAATATCCAAAATGGCAGATGGCTCCAAAGGCTGAACATCCCCCGGTATAATCTGGAATCCTGTAGGAACTTGCTGGAAAGCCTCGAAATATTCCAGATTGGAATTGTTTTGACTCAATATTATGTCCATATTGAACATTACAGCCAAGAGCATAAATACAAAGCCAATTCTATTCATAAAACTGGGTGATAAGTGCGAAATTTTCGATCTAATTAAATGTAATATATCAATAAAACATTTAAAAACTAATAAGCAGAACAATATGTTTTCCAGTATAAATAATAGCGGACGCTAAACGTTTCCCAAGAATCTGGTTTTTCTAATTAATTTTATTTTCTAACCTTAAAGAATATGGAATGACCACAATTTGCTATTGGTTACAATACAGGGCGTATCGTATTTTATAACACTGATACAATTATTCGCTTAAGCAAAAAATGGTAGAACGCAGCTACCTGTTACGCATCCAAGTGAACATAATAGCTCTACTGCCCTGTTTAACTTTAATTTCTACCTTGTCATAAAGCAAAAGTCCATGAAAGATATAATATAACAATGAAAGTAAAATACTTTCATAAAAGTCATGCTTTTTATGACATGCTACTTCCATGACTTCCTCCTGTATTGTGATCACTTATTTGTTATTGCCTACAGCTATAGCTTTACATATTCAATCGATACTTCAAATAACTAAAAAAGATCCAATAACTTACAATGCATAAGTCACATTTAAACGAAAGCATTTTATGCCAATCGGCTCTCTAATCGGGTTAAGTTTTGCGCTAATGACACTGGCACAAATGAATTTAATTGATTTGACAGTTGTAGTCTCCGATGTCATAGGACACGGCATTTGGGGTGGCCTTACTGGTGGATCGGTAGCATGGTTTCTCTGTACAATCAAATCAAAACCACAGTACGATCATGTTTCCGCTAAATGCAGTTTAGCGTCATCAATAATCTATGTGCCAATCATTTTCCTGAATGATTCTACTGATTCAAACTTAGCAGAAACCTAACAAACGCAACAGTTCACTTAATAACAAAGTAATGAAACGTGGAACCTTTATATCATCGGCACTTGGTTTGCTTCCATTAGGAATTCTAGCTAAAGTCAAAACCAATTCTATAATACGAACAGAAAAGGGATTTAAAGTTAATGCAGGTGACGCAAGATTTGGCGAACACTACAAAATGAAAGGCGTTACCTTAAATAATCTAGATATTAAAATTTCCGGAAGTGACACGGACAATGATATAGCCGTGTTTGAACAAACCGGACTTACTCCAAATGGAGGGCCACCTTTACATATTCACCCTTTTCAGGACGAATGGTTTTATGTCATTGAAGGCGAGTATTTATTTCAGGTAGGCGATGATCAATATCAAATGAAATCCGGGGACACCATATTTCTTCCTAGAAACGTTCGTCATGCCTTCATTCAGTTGTCTGAAAAAGGAAAAATGATAGTCTCCTATTTGCCGGCAGGGAAGATGGAAGCATTTTTTAAGGTGACAGACAAATGGACTTTCCCGCCGACAAAAGAAGAAATCGCTCAAGTTTTTGCCGATCATGATATGAAAATTGTTGGCCCCCCTTTGAAAGTGGAATAATAAGTAATTATGGGCTGAGAAGGTCCTGCATTGAAAGTAAATTAACAGGTGGAAAGCACTAAAATGAGAATAAATTTACGCTATGAGAAACTTGCAGTGTTTAATAGAACTATAGCCATCTATATGCTGTTTATTGGAGAAAAGAGAACAACAGAAACAATCAGTGCCTATAGCTAACAATAAACCAGATTTTAGATACACCGTAGACACATATTTCGAGTGCACCAAATATTGCTTAGAAGTCTTGTGCGTTTAGAAACCTACATATGTAACAATGAGCCTTATTATCATATAATCTAATTTTTATGACAAACAATGGTACCCTCTTCTTTGGTTATCTCGGTTTAATAGCTTCCATCATGGTCGGTATTGGAGAATTCATGTTACACTTTACCCCCGAGCAAACAGATATAGCTTATGGCTATTTTTTAAGTATCCCCGAAAGCCGTTTGACCTTAGGGCATTTTATTGTCATCTTCTTTGTGCCTTTATACATTTTCGGTTATTGGCATTTATATCAGGCTTTAAAACCAGGCAATAAAAAATTAGCATCGGCAGTCTTGACGCTAGGTATTTTCGCTTTTGTTATTGGTGGAATGTGGATTGGCTCAAGAGCACATTTTGGTGTGATGCTGCATTCACTGCATGAAGCCAACAATCCTGCACTATTGGAGGAAATGATTTCCTCTTATGAATTGCACATGGAAAATCTGGTACAGATATTAAGAGTCATTATCCTATCACTTTCTATTTGTTTTGTCTGGGCTATACTAAAGGGAGGCACACTTTATCCAAAATGGATGGCCTTTTTCAACCCCATTCTTTTACTTGTTTTCGTTTTTGCACTATTTTTCTTTGTGCATCCAATTGGGCAGTATTTAGCCCCTACAGCAATGAATGTGGCTCATTTTGGCTTATTTACGGCTTCCATTATTGCGTTAAGAAAAAATTCAAGATTATAATTCACATTTAACTATCCTCCTATGAAAAAAATATTAATAGCTGTTGGCGCTATCATCATTATTGCCGTTGGTGGCATTCTATTCTTCTTTCAATCTGATGCCAAGAACCCTTATGAAGAAATTCAATGGGGAAGATTTGCAGGTAGCTGTGTTGCAGCGGAGGCACCCGGTGCAAACTTTAGAAAGGACTTTGCTGCTTGCGATTACTCAGTTTCAGAAGAAGAAATTCCAACCTTCAAAAAAATTGATTTTCCGTTTTCAAATGTTTTTGATAATACCAAATCATTACCGCTTATGGCTTCTGCCATGATTGATATTGATAATGACGGGGTGGACGAAGTTTTTGTCGGGGGTGGGGTGACACAAGAAGATGCCATTTTTAAATACACAGATAAGGGCTTCGTTAATATTTCAACAATAGTCAATTTACCCGCCAAGCCGTTTCCCTCCACTACTATAGGAGCTGTTTCCTTTGATTTGGATAAGGATGGATTGCTTGATTTATTTTTATTGAACCAGCCACCTAATCCAGGTAATTACTCCCCATTTTCAGGGGCTGAATTATTAAGAGAAGAATGGTCACCAAGGTTGTTTCAACAAGTTCCTGGAAATAAATTTATAGATATAACTAATCAGTCGGGTTTGTTAAAGCCTTGTTATCCAAATAGTGTATCTGCATCTGATTTTAATAAAGATGGTTTTATTGATTTGTATGTAGCTAATGATTACGATTCACCTGATATGCTTTGGCAAAATAATGGAGATGGTACATTCACAAATATCATAGACGAATCTCATAAGCATATCTCTTATTATAGTATGGGTGTCGATGCCGCAGATATTAACAACGATTCTAGAGTGGATATCATGACATTAGATATGGTTGCAGAGGATAATTATAGATTAAAAGCTAATATGAGTGGCATGAATCCAGAAAGTTTTTGGAATTTGTACAATTCTGGAGGGCATCGGCAGTATATGTTTAATACCCTAAGTCTCAACCAAGGCGAAAATCATTACTCCGACATTGCACAGATGGCAGGGATAGCAAGTACTGATTGGTCTTGGTCCA
>JBBKWA010000189.1:0-3970 GCA_037968695.1 Saprospiraceae bacterium | reverse complement strand
AGTAAAGGCACGCGCTCTTTAAAAACATGTGCATTGAAGAAGTATTGCGATTCATAGAAGGTCCTAAAATATTCACGTTCTTCCTGACTACTGACGACAGGCGGTAACTGAAATAAATCGCCAAAGAAGATCATCTGAACACCACCAAATGGATCCGTAGATTTCCGATGCAAACGCAAAGAGTAATCAATCGCATCCATCACATCCGCTCGGACCATCGATACTTCATCTATGATGATCGCATCCAAGGACGTCATCAACTTGGCCAAACGACGATTGATAAATATCTCACCCGGATGCATAAGCTTTGGTGGAAACTGAAAAAAAGAATGAATCGTTTGACCATGCACATTCAATGCAGATATCCCGGTAGGGGAGAGCACCACTACTTTTTTACTGGTCGTCCGTCTGAAGAGTTGAAGTAATGTTGATTTTCCGGTACCCGCCTTCCCTGTGACAAAGAAATGTTCACCTTGCTTTTCTAATTGATCTAAAATGTCCCTGAATGTTTCATCAAGTACTAAAGGTTCCTTCATTATTTTGGTTTCACCAGAAGAACGAATACAGGAAAGTGGTCGCTATAACCACCGATATATTTTCCAAAACTATACGCCCGATACGGATAGCCCTTGAAATTTCCGGTTTTCTGTGTGAGATATGGCGGATTAAATATTTCAGCTTTATAATACTTGAAGCCTTCAGTTGCCGTCGCCAATACCTGACTCAGCACAATCTGATCAAACAAACTCCAGGCATTTCTATAGGCAGTAGTACCCAGCCCTTTTCGGTAGTACGCTTCGTAAGGATTGTACATTTCATTTTCCCCTAAGTCCTCAATACTTCGGTTCGCGCGCAAACACTTTCTAACACTTTTATCGGTAGGATCATCATTAAAGTCCCCCATGACCAAAGCCTTATGGATCTGATGATGTTCCGCCAGACTATCCAATACATGACGGTTATATGTAGCAGCTTTCTGCCGCAAATGAGCAGTGGTTTGTTCGCCACCACTTCGCGATGGCCAGTGGTTGACACTAACGGCGATTGTTTCCCCATCCAGCTGTCCGATCGCCACGAGGATATCTCTTGAATATTTGACTTCTTCTCCAGGCTCCGACTTGACCAGCGAATAATAATATGTGGTATCCGGTTTGAAATATTTAGGCTGATAGAGCAAAGCAACATCGACCCCTCTGCCATCTTTTGAATCCTGATGAATGATCCTATATCCCCGACTGGCAATAGCAGGTTGTTTCACCAAATCCTCCAGAACAGTAATATTTTCAATTTCTGAGACACCAATTAGTGCAGGGCCATCAGGAGTGTATTGAGACCCAATTTCACCTAAAACTCGTGAAAGCTTTTCAAGTTTGTCATAATAAACTGCTGAGTTGTAAACATTTGGACCCGCGGGAGTGAATTCAAAGTCGTTGACACCCTCAGTATCAAGCGTATCAAACAGATTTTCCAGGTTGTAAAACGCAATGCATGCGACCGTGTATTCCTTTTGACTGTATAACTGGCTTGAGATACAAATAGATAGGATTAAGAGGACCAGATTTCTCATGCTGCTAAGATTGCTTAAAATTTGCATTAGTTCGCTAAAATACCATTGATTTTGTGGAAGGAATAAGCGCAAATCTGATGGAAAGGGACTTTTCAATACTCAATAAGATTTACTTACTTTTGGTCGTATGTTACGAAGCCTACTTATTTGTCTTTTTGCTATGGGGTCCACCATGGCAGGATTTGCTCAGATTACTGTGACTGGTACACTTCTGGATGAGCTATCTCAAAGCCCTTTATCAGGTGTTAAAGTGTCTTCCACTTTGCCGGATGAGGTCGTGACGGATGCAAACGGGGTTTTTACGATCCAACATGCCGAAGAAAAGGATATTGTACTCTTTTTTGAATACGGTGGTGAAATCAAAGATTACATCATCCCGCGAATTGACGGTGCTGCTGTTGACCTGGGTAGCTTGATTTTGCACTTCCGTCCAGACATGGAAAGAGATCTGGATCTTCCCTCTATCGTCATAGAAGGGGATGATGTCGATTTGGATGCCAGTATTTCCGGGCTTTTGCAATCAGGCGATGATCTCTTTGCTAATATGACGGACTATACCTTTAGCCCTGCGCGTTTCAGAAGACGTGGAATGGGTTTTCTGTATACCGATGGTTACCTCAATAATCTTCCAATGAATGACCTGGAATCAGGGGGTGTCTATTGGCGTAATTGGGGAGGCTTAAATGATGTGATGCGCATCAACGAGAATGTGGTCGGTGCCGAAATGGCCGAATGGGGATTTGGTGGGCTGAGCAGCACATTCAATACAGACTTAAGGGCATCCTCGCAGCGCAAACAAACGAAGGTAAGTTATGCGGCAACTAACCGGAGTTATCGCAATAGAATTCTGGGAACATGGTCGACAGGCCTTATGCCGTCAGGATGGGCGATTACCCTATCAGGATCTCGCCGTTGGGCGCAGGAAGGATATTATCAAGGTACGCACTACGACGCATGGTCTTATTTTGCTTCCATAGAAAAACGTTTTAATGCCAGACACGCTTTGAACTTTGTAACGCTGGGTGCGCCTTATTCTCGCGGTGCCAATAGCCGTTCTATTCAAGAGATGTATGATTTGGCAGATGACAATTATTATAATTCCTATTGGGGTTATCAGCAAGGCGAAAAGCGAAGTGCAAGAGTATATTCAGGACACCTTCCACTCTTTTTGCTGCGACATGATTTTCATGTCAATGAGAAATTAAGCATTACGACCAGTTTGGGATATCAGACAGGAACTAGTGCGACGAGTACACTTGACTGGCTCGATGCCAATGACCCTCGACCGGATTATTATCGCAGACTACCTAGCTATGTCGATGACCCTGACCTGGCAGACTTTATGAGAGATTACTTGTCGTCCAACGAAAGTGCCCGACAGGTACAGTGGGATAAATTATACCAGGTAAATCTCAATAGCAACGAAACCATTCGTGATGTCAATGGTATACCTGGAAATGATGTGACCGGTGGACTTTCAAAATACATTGTGGAAGATCGAAATAGCGATACTAAAAAAGCAAGTGCCAATATCGTTCTGCAATATCAGTTGACGGAAAAAAGCCAGTTAAATTTTGGTTTCTCTGCAATAAATCAGGATACCAGAAACTACAAAACAGTCAATGATCTGATGGGCGGTGAATTCTATGTAGACTGGGATAAATTTGCTGCTCAGGATTTCCCTGGTAATGAGAATGCCAAACAAAATGATTTATTGCGTCCTAATCGATTAATCTACGAAGGAGATCAATTCGGTTATGATTACTACGCCAGAATCAGGCAACAATCTGGATGGGTTTCCTATAATCTAAATGCTGAAAAATGGGAGTTTGGTGTATCTGCCTCAGTAATCAATCAGGATTTTTGGCGCGATAGTGAAACACAGAATGGAAAATTTCCTAATAATTCTTATGGCGAAAGTGCAAAAAATACCTTCTTCCTTCCAAGTGGAAAAGGTCTTCTGCGTTATAAGTTTGATGGTAGAAACTACCTGACTGTCTCGGGCATGTATACCGAGGTCGCACCAACCTTCAGAAATGCTTACGTATCGCCGCGAACAAGAGACAATGTCGTTGATGGATTAGTGAAAGAAACCAGCAACCTCGGAGAAATAAGATATGATTACAGAGCCCCGGATTTGAAATTTTCCATTTCCGGTTTTTATAGCACGACCATAGATGCTATTCGCTCTACAAGCTTTTATCACGATGACCTGAATACATTTGTCAACTTTAGTTTGACAGGTATCGACCGGGAGCACACCGGTATTGAAGCTGCTATTGAATATTCCCTAACCCCTTCTTTAAGCCTCCAGGGCGCTGCAGCGATCGGGCAATATATATATACCTCTCGCCCTAGTGCAACGATTACACAGGACAATGACGGTGCTGTACTCCTCAGTAA
>JBBKWA010000188.1:0-2665 GCA_037968695.1 Saprospiraceae bacterium | reverse complement strand
ATAAGTTTATAATCTTCGGCGTTCCTTCATAATACTTTTGCAGCATGATAGTATCATTTGATACTATCAAAGATAACAAAAGTTATTTATAGCCAAATATAGCCTCATTTTATTCACACAACCGAGACAAAGTAATCACATCAGCAAAGTCGACTGCCGTATCTCGCTTTCTCTGTGGCCTCCGATAATTATCGAAATTCTACGAAGTGCGAACTACCGCTATTTCTTATCGTCTCTAATCGTCTCAAATTGCCCCGGGTTTACTAAAATGGGAGCAGGAAACCCTTCCCCTAGTACTTTCATATTGTCATCATTTAATCCTTCAACATCATCAAAACCGCTATTAACGACTTTTTCAAACGCTTCATAAGAATCCCAAACAACAATATTTACAAAATTGAAGGTATTATCCGGATTAATCGACTTGTAAAAAGTTGAACTCACGAATCCAGGCTTAGTTTTAAAATACTCGACATATACGTCTCTAACGTTAATGGCCATTTCTTCATGTCCTTTTGGAACTTGAATTGAATTGATTACACTGATTTCTTTCATTTTTTATTTTTCTTAACCACCAAAAACGTCGGTAACGGCCTCTCTTTTTCTTACAACTCAAGCAAATACAACCAATACTTTTCCCAAGTCTTGGCTCCAACTCCCTTAGTATTTTGAATCCTAAGTTTTCGTAAATCGAGATAGCTTTTCCCATAATCTCTTAAATTTGATCTAAGTCATTGACATCTCCCATTCTGTAGTGAAAATCACTCTTTGACATATGACATATCGTTTTGATAAAAAGTATCGTCTAACGGATTATTGGGAATTATTCCACCCAGTTTTCAAGTTTAATTCCTTTTATCCTTGACATATGTTTGGTGTTATTCGTTACCAAGATCATGTCTCTTTGAACTGCCGTTGCTCCAATCAATAAATCAAAATCTGGTATATTCTTACCCATCCTACTCAAACGTGCCTTTTCTTGAGCAAACAACCTTATGCATTCATAAATTGGGACTACACCGAAAAGCTCCTCGATTTTTTCTGCCTCTGCTATATGTTTCTCAAACCTACCGCTCTTAAATGCACCGTATGCCAGTTCAGCAATGGTGATTTCTGATACGAAGCAATTCTCAATGCCAACTTCTTTGATCTTCTCTTTTATGCCGGATTTATTCTTTAACAGAAATATACAGGTATCGGAATCCAGTAGGTAAGTAGTCATTTATTCGAAGTCTATCTCCTTATCCGAGGTTGTTCTAGAGCTATATATTTCATCGACTATACTATCGTCTACATCTTCCCAGGAACCACTTAGGGACTCTAACAATGCATGTTTATCATCTTTGGGATGCTTGAATGACCTATTTACATTTTCAGAAAGTCGAGCCAACAGCTCAAGCTTGGCCTCCAAGTCAAGGAGGTCAAACATCCTTATATACTTATTCAATACTATTTCACTCATTTCTCTTGCTTTATTTCCCAAGCTCATCCTGAAAACAAAGATACAACTCATTAGGTTTCATGTCAACATCTTCTATAGACTTGTGATCCTCGATGACTTATACGCATGATTATTAGCGCAAAAGGCCGGCACTGGTAGCCCACTGGTGGCTTGCCGTTCTAGAAATTGATGAATCGCTTCGCGTGTGTGTCGCATAGGTCGTTGCTTTGGTTGGAGCAAAGATCAGGGACAGATCAGTGTTTGGGCAAGGCCCACCCCGAAGGAGCAGCGAAGCTAAACCACTTAGTTGTCGGGATATTTTTATCTTCAACGTCTTGTTAGAACGCAGCCCTATTTCTTTGATGATGTCTTCCAATACAATTTCTTGCCATATTGCCTGTAAAAATTCAAACACATAATCGGAAAATATCCGATTATGTGTTTGAATCTTGACAATTACCTCCTAGAGGATTGTTTAAATCTCCTTCGCTTTTTCACACAAGCACCTATTTTGTAAGAGCTATACCCGTTATTAGCTTCTTCCGTATCAGGTCTCTCTTTTTCTTACAACTCAAGCAAATACAACCAATACCTTTTCCCAAGTCTTGGCTCCAACTCCCTTAGTATTCTGAATCCTAAATTTTCGTAAATAGAAATAGCTTTTCCCATCATTTCTGAAGTATGAAGGGCAACAATTTTTTCTCCGTTGTCCTTTGCATATTGTACACATTTTGCCGTAAGTGTTTCACCTATCTTTTGCCCCCCATAAGCAGGGTCTACGGAAACAAATCTGATATAAGACCAACCCTCCTCATAAATATCGGTCGGGTTTCCACTAGGAACAAGGTATGCCATGCCAATGACCCGCTTATCACTTGTCTCACATAAAATGCAATGGGAAATGCTCAATAAATCTGTATACGTTTTTGGGTCTATGAGCAATCTAGAAAGATCCTTCCAATTGGCCGGTGTTAAAATACTCTCATATTGTTTCCATGATAAAAATGCCAATGCTGAAATCTGACTTAAGTCATTGACATCTCCCGTTCTGTAGTAAAAACCACTCTTTGACATATCGCTTTTATAAAAAATATCGTCTAACGGGTTATTAGGAAAGTCTATAGGCAAATCAGGCCTTTCAATTCTTGTGAAATTATTTTTCTCGTAAAACCTATGCGCCGCTTTAAATTGATTCATTGTACCCAGAAAGATGGATCCGATCTT
>JBBKWA010000187.1:0-34417 GCA_037968695.1 Saprospiraceae bacterium | reverse complement strand
GCGTAGACATCATCAAAGTAGTGGGTTTTTTTCATTGCGTTAAACTATAAACAATTCAATACACAAACAATATTTGAATGGGGAAAGGTTTAGATTGTTTAGTGTTTAAAGTTTAGGGTGTAGTGTGTAAGGAGAGGGGTGAAATGGTTAAATGTTTAAAGTTGAAGGTGCAGTGTTTAAATGGGTATGCGTTTAGAATGTTTAGCACTTGGTGCCTATGGCACTTGTTGTATAGAGCGTTTAGTGAGCTTAAAAAGCTAAACTATCTAAACCATTGAATCGGAGATGACAATACTAAACTTTCCAAACGCAATGCGTATTGTTACTAGCACTGCACTCAGAAATAAATGTTTAAGGTTTAATGCTTAAGGAGCGGCGTTTAATAAGGAGTTTTTTAAATTCCGCTCACTCCTCACTCCTCACCGCTCACCGCTCACCGCTCACCGCTTTTCCTTACCCGCTTTGAAAAACCTATCTTGTTCCTTGAACGTAAAATTACTTTTTATGAAAGGACCAGCCATATTTCTTGCTCAATTTATTCGCGATGAAGCGCCCTTCAATTCGCTTGATGGTCTCTGCGCCTGGGCTGCCGGACATGGATATGAAGGCATTCAGTTACCGACTTTAGATACCTGGCTTATTGATCTAAAGAAAGCTGCAGAAAGTAAACCCTATTGTGACGAACTCAATGGTATAGTGCAGGCACATGGGCTGTCGATTACAGAACTATCAACACATCTTCAAGGACAATTAGTCGCGGTACATCCTGCGTATGATACGTTATTTGATGGATTTGCACCGACGATGTATCGGGGTAATTATAAAGCAAGGAAATCCTGGGCAATAGATCAGCTCAAACTGGCGGCAAAGGCCAGTGCAAATCTTGGATTAAATGCACATGTTACGTTTTCAGGTAGTTTGGCTTGGCCATATTTGTATCCCTGGCCAAAACGCCCTCAGGGTCTAATTGAAGAAGCCTTTAATGAGTTGTCTGACCGGTGGATGCCGATACTCGATGTATTTGATGAACATGGAGTAGACCTGTGTTTTGAATTGCATCCTGGCCAAGACCTGCATGATGGCGCAAGCTTCGATAGATTTTTGGATCTGTGTGAGGAACACCCGAGGTTGTGTATCAATTACGATCCCAGTCACTTTGTTTTGCAACAGATGGACTACCTCCAATTTATTGACTTGTATGACGACCGCATTAAAATGTTTCATGTCAAAGATGCTGAGTTTAATCCTGATGGAACAAGTGGTGTATATGGTGGTTTTCAGGACTGGGTAGATCGTGCCGGACGTTTCCGTAGTTTGGGAGATGGCGAAATAGATTTTGGTAGTATTTTTAGTAAGCTTACGCAATATGGTTATGAGGGATGGGCCGTTCTTGAATGGGAATGTTGCATAAAGGATGGAGAACAAGGCGCTACAGAGGGTGCCCCATTTATCAGGTCGCATATGATTGAATCAACAGATCGCGACTTTGATGATTTTGCAAGCGGTGGATCTGATAAGAAGGCGAATAGAAAAATACTTGGTCTTGATTGAAAATTCCAAGGTCTAATTCATTAAGGACGTTGTTGATTTTTGAACTGCATTTTAAGAATTCAAACGAATGATCAATAAACTAAAGTTTTTATTTCTTTTAGGTGTAATTGTATTTGCCCTTCCTGTAGCGCAGGCTCAAAAGGATGATTTCAGCACCTTAATTGATTCCTGGCGAGAGGCCTATAATGTTCCGGGTTTGTCTGTGGGCATTATTAAAGATGGAAAGGTGGTTTTGTCCGAAGGATTTGGTGTGCTGGAACAGGGGAAAAATAAGAAGGCGGATAAAAACACGCTTTATTCCATAGCCTCGAATACGAAGGCTTTTGTTTCTGCCTCGTTGGCGGTGTTGGTGAAAGAAGGAAAGATTCAGTGGGACGATCCCGTAAAAACCCATCTCCCTTATTTCGAATTGTATGATCCTTGTGTTTCGGAGATGATGACCATCCGTGACCTGTTGTGCCATCGTTCAGGCTTGGGTACGTTTAGTGGAGATGTAGTTTGGTATCGAAGCGATTATAGTGCTGAAGAAGTAGTCAGAAGAATTTCTGAATTAGAGCCCCAGTTTGAGTTTCGAAATGGGTATGGATACAGCAACGTCATGTTTCTTGCCGCAGGGGAAGTAATCAAAAGCGTAACGGGAAAGCCATGGAATGAGTTTGTTAAAGAAAAATTTCTTGCCCCTTTATCCATGGAACGCACCCTGACTTCTGTCAATGAATTTCCGACGACATCAATTATTGCGACACCCCATAAACTAAATGGTGCCAATAACAATCCAATCGAATGGGTAGAATGGGATAATATGGGTGCCGCAGGAGGTATTATTTCTTCTGTCGAAGATATGTTGAAGTGGATCGAATTTCAACTTGATCATGGAATTCATGACAAGGACACCATCTTCAACAGAAGTGACCAACTGACGATGTGGACACCACATGTCAATTTTGTGGTTAGTGATCGAACTAAAGAAATGTATGGCGAACGCAATTTTCAAGGCTATGGACTTGGTTGGGGTGTTTCGGAATACCATGGACACTTGCTGGTGTCACATACAGGTGGTTATGATGGCATGTACTCTGCTGTGATGATGTTGCCAACACAAAAAATTGGTGTTGTTGTTCTAACAAACTCTATGACGAGTATAGGATCATTACTAGGATATGAATTGTTTGATAAATTGCTCAAGCTGCCGCAACAAGAATGGAAAGAAAGAGGTGTGATACGTGGGATGGATAATGCAGAAGACCATAAAAACAAGGTAAAGGACAGAACTGTATCAAGAACATTAGACACATCACCATCAATGCCATTCGATATAATCGCTGGAATGTACGAATGTCCAATGTTTGGTAAAATTCAAATCATGGAAGCAGGTGGCCAGCTCATGATCGATTTTGTATCATCACCTGGATTGAAGGCTGACCTTGTACATTGGGAAGATGATATGTATACATTGGAATGGAATGAGGATCAAGCCTGGTTTGATTTTGGGCTTGTACAAATATTGAAAGACAATAATGGTGCACCTTCAGGATTGTTGTTTGATGTACCAAATGATGATATCTTTTTTTACGAAATAGAAGCAGTCCGATTGAATTAATGGCATCAGCAAATACAGGATATAAGGAAACATTAAAAAAAGCAATCAAAGGAGATGTCTATGATGATCCGCTTGTATTGGGGATGTATGCGACCGATGCAAGTGTCTATCAAATCACACCGATTGCGGTTGTCTGCCCACGCGATGAAAGTGATGTTGTCGCTTGTATGGCGATTGCCAATAAATACAAAGTACCTGTTCTGGCGCGCGGTGGGGGTACCAGCCTTGCCGGACAAACAGTAGCCGAAGCTATAGTCCTGGATTTTTCAAAGTACATGAATGCTATTTTGATACAGTCGGACAAAACGGTTGTAGTTCAACCAGGTGTGATTCGGCATGAACTCAATAAGTTTCTACTGCCAAAACACCTTGAGTTTGCCCCTGATCCGGCAACAAGTACCCGTGCAACTGTAGGGGGAATGGTTGCTAATAATTCCTCTGGAACAAAGAGTATTATCTACGGTAAGACAAGTGATCATGTCCTTGCACTAAAAGTGCTCCTCGCCGATGGAAGAATCATTCGTACAAAGAAGCTTACTTCAGATGAGCTCGAGACGAAAATCAATGGCCATGATCTAGATAGTGATTTGTATAAAAGCCTGATTGATATTGTTACACCTCTTTCAATTGAGATAGAAGAGAACTATCCTAAGACCATGCGCCGCGTTGGGGGATATGCTTTTGATGATTTTCTGGCTGCCGGTTGCGGCGATCTCAGTCGGGTCATCGTGGGAAGTGAAGGGACACTTGGTATTATTTTGGAAGCGACGTTAAATTTGGTTGATCTGCCAAAATACAAAGGGGTAAGTGTTGTTCAGTTTGACGTAGCGTTAGATGCTATAAAAGCAGTGACGACGATGGTAAAGTACAATCCCTCAGCAGTAGAAGTATTGAGCAAGATACTTATCGGCTATAGTCGCAAAAATATTGAAACCGCCAGTATGTGTGATTTTCTCGAAGGTGATCCCGATGCCATACAAATCATTGAATTCTATGGGGATGATCCCGATGAAATTCGAAACCGGGCTGAAGCAATGCATACTGATCTGAAGGCACAGGGCTTTGGGTATGCGCATGATTATTATCCCGAAGGAGAAACGTACCATCATATTTGGGGGATCCGGGAACGAGGCCTTGGACTTATGCTGGGAGAACCCACTGATAAAAAGGGTGTGCCTGTTATTGAAGATGCTGCTATTCCCCAGTAAGATCTCTACAAGTTTATCAAAGACGTCATAGACATATGTCATAGTAAAAAGGTGGAAGTAGATTACTATGCCCATGCCAGTGTTGGGGTCATTCATATAAAACCAATTTTGGACTTACGTATTCAGGGGGATATTGATCACTTCAAAGCAATTGCAGATGAAGTCTTCGAGCGAGTAAAATTTTATAAAGGATCGTGGAGTAGTGAGCATGGTGATGGGATCGTGCGAAGCAGTTATTTACGTGCTTTTTATGGTGATAAGATTTATGAAGGTTTTGTGAAAGCAAAAGCACTTTTCGATCCGGATCATTTATTAAACCCGGGCAAGATTATTGATCCACCACCAATGGATAGCCACTTGCGTTATGGGCATACGTATAAAGATTTGCCATTTCAAGCGGTGTATCATTATCGTGAACAAAGAGATTTTCATACGGCAGTACATCAATGTTCGGGTCTGGGAGCATGCCGGAAAGTAAGCGGTGGAACTATGTGTCCTAGTTTTATGGTGACTTTGGATGAAGCTGATTCCACCAGAGGGCGTGCCAATGCATTGCGCCTTGCCATGTCCGGCCAGTTGGAAGATGGGTTAGCCAATAAAGGTCTTCCTGGTGTTATGGAGCTATGTCTTTCCTGTAAAGCTTGCAAAGCAGAGTGTCCAAGCAGTGTCGATATGGCCCGATTAAAAGGAGAGGTTTTACAGCACCAGTATGACCGCTATGGGGCTTCCTGGAAAGATAAGATGATCGGACGTAGTCCCGATATCGCAAGAAAGATAGCAGGAACAAAAGCCAACTTCGTTAATGCTTTGCAATCCTTTCCCGGCATCAAACAGATCATCATGAATACCATGGGGCTTGATCAGCGAAGAGCATTACCAAAATATGCGCCTAAAACCTGGACAAGTCATTTCAATTCCACCAACAACATTCGTAGTGTTGATCCAGATATAATTTTGCTTGTAGATACGTATACGCAATGCCATCATCCACAATCAGGTATAGCAGCGGTCACCATGCTTGAGCGATTGGGTAAAAAAGTAATGTTGCTGGATGCCGGATGTTGCCAGCGCCCAAGAATTTCCCACGGCTTTTTAAAAGAAGCAGCATCCCTGGTTATTCCTGGAATCGAAAAGCTTCGGCCCTGGCTTGAAAAGAATATTCCTGTTGGCGTTCTGGAGCCTGGATGCGCTTCTGCCTGGACAGATGACATACCCGACCTCATCGATGATGATGGTATGGCAGACAAATTGAAACAGATACAACCCTTTGAAGCTATTTTGTTACATGTCCTGAAGGAAACGAATAATGCCAATTTGATACTAAAACCAAAATCAAAGAAAGTAATCGTGCATGGCCATTGCCATCAGAAATCAATATATGGTATGCGGACGATGCAATCAATCTTTGCCTTCTGGCCGGAAGTCAACTACATCGAAATTGATAGTGGTTGCTGTGGTATGGCAGGTTCATTTGGCTATGAAGAAAAGTATTACACGCTTTCTAAAAAGATGGCTGAGCGTATACTGATTCCAGCAATAAAGAATCATGCTGATGCACTTGTGGTGGCGAACGGTTTTAGCTGTCGTCACCAAATAGAAGATTTCGCTGATCGCCGGAGTGTGCATATTGCTGAAGCCTTTGAGCTTCTGGACGTGAAGTCATAGCAGTAAATTAGAAAACTTATGACACCATATATTTATCCCCCAGTAGCCAGTAGGATTAAATCGCTTATTAATGCCGGGAAGTTTATCAAAAACCCAATTGCCATTATTGACAATGCGCTTGAATCCCATGGGACGACTTATACTTTTTATATGGGTGGCTTTGAGAAAGCTATTCTGACGACAGATCCTGTTGCTGCCAAACTGGTGTTGCAGAAACATCATAAAGTATATGAAAAGTCTGCGATCGTTACAGATATATTAGGAAAATATGTTGGGCAAGGATTGCTTACGTCAACGGGGGACTACTGGTTAAGACAGCGGCGACTCATTCAGCCTGGATTTCAGAAGCAAAGAATTGAATCACTTCGCATTTTAATTAGAACCGAAGTGGATAGCTGCATGGATAGTTGGAAGCAAAAAGCAGTAGATCACCAACCCTTTGATGCGTATGAAGAAATGAATCATCTTACTTTTCGCATTGTAGCCAGGACTTTGTTTAGCACATCACTTGAAGAGCATGGGTTGAATAGTTTGAGTGAATTAATTAGCACGCTGCAAGGATTTATTATACGGGAAATTAGGCAGCCGTATAAAAGATGGTGGTTTAGGATAAGTGGTACAATCAAAAAACATCGGGACATGGCTGCTGACGCAAGAGAGATTATTCGGGCAGTCATTCAGGACAGGAGGAGAGAAGAAAACAGACCCGATGATTTGCTGACCATGTTGTTGGAGTCAAAATATGAGGATACCGGTGAAGGGATGGATGATGAAAAGTTAATTGATGAATGTCTTATTCTCTTTGTTGCCGGACACGAAACGTCTGCCAATGCGCTTTCATGGATGATCTACCTTCTTGGTAAACATCGGAATGAAGCTGAAAAAATTCGTCAGGCAGATAAAGATGCCAGAAGCACACTGATTCGAAACATCATTCATGAAACTTTACGGCTTTATCCTCCAGGCTGGATCGTGGATAGGGTTTCTTTATCGGATGATCATGTGTCCGGGTACATCCTCCCCAAAAATACTACCTGGGTAATTTATATCCGTGGTATGCATCGCAATCCGGATTATTGGCCATCGCCTAATCAGTTTTTGCCGGACAGGTGGAGTGATCCCAATCTCAACAAAGAAGCTTACATGCCTTTTGGCGCCGGTCCAAGATTGTGTATTGGGGAACATTTTGCTATGATGGAAATGGAAATAATTTTATCAGAAATTATGAATCGCTGGGATTTTAAATTGCATGTGGAGCATGTGCATGAAAAACCTTTAGTAACGCTTCGACCTGAGGAAGAAATACTGATTTCAATCAAAGCCATGCCTGCATCATTATGAAAGGGAAATAAAAAGCCAGCTTAAATTTCTACGTTTTACTTTAATGCGTGCTAAGAAAATGTTGAATTATTTTATCGGCATGATCCCGCGCATTCTCAATAAAAAATTTATTTGTTTTAAGTCCTCCACAAACAACACCGGCGGCATATATTCCTGGAATTGATGTCTCGTGAGTTTCCGGATTGTAGACCAATCCTTTTTCATCATCATCGACTGACTGAATGCCTATTTTCTCCAGAAACGTAAAATCTGGTTGGTATCCTGTCATGGCTAGTACATAATCATTGGCTAGTGTCACAGGCCCATCCGGCGTATTGATGTCAATTGTTTTTTCAGCGATGGACGTTACCGTACTACTGAAGTATGCCTTAATAGATCCCTCCTGTATGCGGTTTTCAATGTTTGGTTTAATCCAATATTTTACCCGGTCATTGATCATAGCATCGCGAATCACCATCGTTACATCCGCGCCTTTGTGCCATAGTTCAAGGGCTACATCACAACCAGAATTTGCAGCGCCAACCACTACTACTTGCTGATCAATATATGGATGGGGTTCATCATAGTAGTGACGAACTTTTGGGAGGTTTTCCCCAGGCACCTTCATCAATACGGGTAAATCATAAAAGCCTGTAGCCACAACGACAGCTTTGCATTGGTAACTGGATTTGTCGGTCGTTACAGTAAACTGATTTTCCTTCTTGTTGACTTGCGTGACGATTTCATAGAAATTGGCTTCTAACGCCCAGCTTTTGTACACCCTGCGATAGTACTCCAAAGCTTCCCGACGGGTGGGTTTTTCATCATGACTGACAAAAGGAACATCACCAATCTCCAATAATAGTGACGTAGAGAAAAAAGTCATGTTGGTCGGGAAATGGAAAAGTGTATTAATCAACATTCCTTTATCAATCATTAAGGCCTTTAGCCCTGCTCGCTTAGCTTCGATAGCGCATGTCATGCCAATAGGTCCGGCGCCGATAATGATGAGGTCGTACATTACATGCAAAACTAAAAGTTATTTATTAAGAATGGGGTCGTTGTGAATCAATCTGGTCTTCTGGAAAGGCAGGTCGTCATGTTTTTGTCTGAGTATAGGGCTGCATTGCGGTATTAAGTTAATTTTGCCGCCAAATATTACAAAAACAAGTGTCTGCAAGAATTCATTGTTAATACGGTCTTATGATTGAATTTGAAACAAACAAAAATTATAAAAGAATTGAAACCTAAAGTAAAAAAGGATAAGCCAGATTTTCAATCCCTGGCGCAGAAAGAATGGTTGGTAACCAATGGCATTGGCGGGTTTGCTTCTTCATCTGTTTGCGGCGCCAATACCCGTAGGTATCATGGCCTACTCGTGGCGTCCTTTGCACCCCCAACAGAAAGAAAAGTATTGGTGTCGAAAGTTGAAGAGAAAGTAATTGCGGCAAAAGAGGAGTTTTATATTGGTACTAATGCATATCCGGGCACAATACATCCACAGGGCTATCAATATCTGGCGTCATTTTCAGCAACACCTTTTCCGACAAGTACCTTTACAAAGGGCAAGAACATCCTCTCTAAAACAATCTTTATGCGTTACGGTAGCAATACTACTGTCGTATCGTATGCCAACAAAGGAGAGGAGGCCTTGCTTTTAGAGTTGACACCCTTATTGGTCTATCGGGATTATCATCACCTCTTTCATGAAGACGACCGTTGGGATTTTGAAACAGGTGAATTGGAAGAACGTCTATTGGAAATTAGGCCCGCGAAAAATATTCCTCCGATCTATTTTCGATTTACAGCAGGTTTATTTTATACGGACTTGGATTGGTATAGAGACTTTGTCTACGAACGGGAAAAGGAGCGTGGATTGGACTTTCAGGAAGATGCACGAAGTATTGGGAAGGTCAGTTGTATGCTTGCTCCCGGGGAAAGCACGCACCTGATTTTTAGTACTACACTGGCTGATGTGCAAGGCGATCCGGAGGAATGGAAAAAGAAAGAAATAAATCGAATTAGTGCTATTGCCAAAAAGGGTAAGGCCAGATTTATATCCGATTTGATGGTCAGTGGAGATCAGTTTTTAGTGGATCGCAATTCTTCTGAAAGTAAAACACTCATTGCCGGGTACCCATGGTTTACCGATTGGGGTCGTGATACCATGATTGCGATGAGAGGCCTGGTGATTGCAACTGGGAATAAGAATGCAGCTGAATCCATGCTGTTGACTTTTCTGAAGTATCAGCACAAAGGCATGATTCCCAATCGATTTCCTGATACAGGAGGTGAACCCGAATACAATACGATGGATGCCACTTTGTGGATGTTTATCGCGCTCCATGATTATTACGAGCAGTTTAAGGATAAAGAGTTTATTCGAAGTGTGTTTGATCAGTTGACACAGATTCTGGAGCATCATGTTCGCGGGACCAGTTACAACATACATATAACCGGGGAAGGATTATTGTACGGTGGTCAGGAAGGAACGCAACTAACCTGGATGGATGCCAAGGTCGGGGATTATGTAGTCACCCCACGAATTGGCTGCCCGGTGGAGATCAATGCTTTATGGTATAATGCACTATGTGTCTATGTGTCTTTTGGTAAAATTTTGGGATATCCTGTCGAAGCATATGACCATAGGGCAAAAGATTTTAAACGCATTTTTTGTCAGTCCTTTATTAATCCATCTGGCTACCTCTATGATGTGGTTATTCCCGGGCATGATCCTGACGACAGTTTTCGTCCGAATCAGCTCTATGCGATCAGTTTGCCGTATTCTCCTTTACCTATAAAAGACGGAAAGCGTGTATTGAAATTGATTGGCGAGCACTTGTATACTGACTACGGGCTTAGATCTTTATCGCCCAATGACCCAAATTTCAAACCAATCTTTACCGGTGATCAATGGCAACGAGATAATGCGTATCACCAGGGAACAGTGTGGTCATTTCTTTGGGGTGAATATGCGCTGGCCTATCTTAAGGTGCATAAAAATTCAGCTTCTGCAAAAAAATGGGTGAATGAACATGTGGCGAAACTTGAAGATCATTTCTATACAAAGGAGGGGCTACATTGTATCTCGGAAAACTTTGATGGTGAAATTCCATTGATCGGTAAGGGATGTATACAACAAGCCTGGTCAATTGGTATGACTTTACTTGCGCTAATTAAAGCAAACAAATAAAAATAGTTCGTATATGATCTTATGGCAGATGTTTGTATCTTGGAGAAGTTATTTTAGCTCACCCAAGCGAAGAACAAATGAAACAGATTATTGCGTTTCTGTGCGCTGTCTTTATTATTGCCACCACCCAGGCACAAAGTGTTAAATCGGCAGAAGTCCCTATTCCCGTAACGGATAGATTTGATTTTATTTATCCTGATGCCGTCAAAGTTGCCTGGAAAATTGAGAATGAAAACTATCAGGCAGATTTTAAGAATGATAAAAAAGCGACAAAAGCCGTGTTCCATTCCGATGGACAGCTATTTTTAACGCAAACCGAAATCAAACCAATTGCACTGCCGCATACTGCAGTTGCCTTTCTGGGAAAGGATATCCCCGATGGCAAAATCGAAATGGCAAGTATCATTGAGGACAATAACGGCATCATCACCTTCAATGCGGTTGTCCAAAAGAAAGAATACCTATTCGACTGGACAGGTCAATACCTTTTTTCCAATGCCTTGGTGCATAATGCAAAAGATTAAACATTGCAGTTTAAAAGTTTAGTCGTATTTTTCAGATTCAATTAAATGTTAAAATCATGAAGAAGCTAATACTTTTAATAGCCATAGGCATTATAGCCTTTCAAGTTGAAGCTCAGGCAGTTAAGCAAAAAAATGTACCTGAAGTGGTCGTCAACAAGATGAAAAGCCTCTACCCCGATGCATCTAAAATCAAGTGGGTAATGGACGATGGTATGTACATCGCTTCGTTTACCGCAAATGAAAAGAAAACAGAGGTCGTTTTGTCCAAAGCAGGTATTTTCTCATCTTCAGATACAGAAATTACGGTAAGTCAACTTCCTGCAGAAGTTACCTATTATTTAGTCGCTAATTTCGATAATATCCAAAGTTTGGAGGTAGAAATGGAAACAGATGCCAATGGAATAGTCACTTACGAAATTGAAGTAGATGGCACTGAATATATTTTTAGCCCTGACGGAAAACTTCTCAAGCAGATAGACGATGACGATGATGATGATGATGAAAACGAGGACGAAGACTAAACCTGCAATTGAGGTTTAATCAGTATAGTTAAATTATCTTCTGTAGTAAGCACACTTTTTTCAGTGTTTCTTAATTATCAAAAAGAATACGGACTAGATTTAGCCTGTTGTTCCGTTCGCTTGGGACAATACATTCGTTATGGGCTACCTGAATGCCATCCATAAAACGAAGTTTAAGTTTGTGATAGTCGGTATTAAAGACGGTTTTCCTTTCAATGAAACCGGTACCGGTGACTTCATAACCGCCAACAGTGTTTTCGAATTTGATTTCATCATTAAACAGAAATCGCAATCGTTCAGGTGTTTTAAAAAGCATAAAGGATGAGTACATAGCACCATCATCCTGAGAATATTGTCTTTTTCTTAGGACCTCTTGCCAGTGCTCCTGTCCATTGGGATGAATGGCAAACAATACCAAATCTTCGAAGTAATAATCAACCCATCCATCCCGCAGATAGGATCCACTTCCTTGTTGCATTGGAAGGCTTGAGCGCCGGGAGAATTCTTTTACCATTTCAGCGACAATGACCACGCCGCCATCTTGCCTGAGAGCAACTTTTTGTACTTTAAAATCACTTAACCCTTTTGTGGAAGAGCCTCCGCGCCCATTGACATCTGTTAATAGTTTCTCATCAAAAGGCAGGTAATGAAGGGCTGCCGATTCCGCCTGATAGTATTTTATAAAATACAAACCATTTGCTTTTGGGGTATTTCGCTCGCCATAAAGCCCTGTAATGACCAGACAGTTATGTTGATGATCATATAATGGAAATATATCCATTAGTTGTCCATTATCAAGCTTGATCGTATCGTGAAAGATTCTATCAGCCCCAGGCGCACCACCATAGATATGCAGGTATTGCGATCGCTGTACCTGTCTATTTGACTGAAGGGTAATAAAAAACGTCCCGTAGTTATTAATGATAATGGATCGAAAATCTTCAATTAAATCTTTGCCATCCAAATTTAACCGTTGTACGGTGCCGACAACTTTTGATTTCAAATCGTAACTTAGTAGTGTAAGGCCTCTCTTTTGGTATTCATAAAGCAGGACTTTGCTCTTATCTTCTGATTCCTCTAGAAAAATACGAGGCGTCACAAAGGAATTTTCATAAATGGAAAGGGATGAAGAATCAATCAGTGTTACATCATGCCCATACTCGTAATGTTGGATATGGTATACCCCTTTTATACGTGAGCCAAAAAGAACGTGAAACCGATCTTCATGCGTGACAATCCCAAAAACATCAGGTCGCCCATCTCCAAGAAATAGTTCACGCTCCCATTTGAGGTGAAGCTTTCGATCGAAGGCCTGAACGAAGAATCTATTCCCTTTGTCTCTGAAGAGCAACATATCATTTTCAACCCAGCCAAGAATAGAATATGCGTAATCATTTTTTAGGCCAATTTCCTGCGATATTGTTATCGCCTGTGCAGCCAGTTGGGGAATCGAAAAACTAACGGCTAATGCTACCACGAATCCAACCCAAACTGTTCTATACCGATTATTCATTTGTCTTTAAAAATTCTGCAATTTGTCTATTCTCGAAAGGTAGTCTCATTTTAGAAGAAAAACAAAGGCATTTTAGGTCAGTTTGAAGTCTTTTGCCTTGTTTTTGTGCCAGATAGAAGGTATCCTGTATTTTTGTCCCCTAAAATCAAGACAATTCTATGAGCCAAACGTCAGTAATTGAGTGTGTGCCCAACTTTAGCGAAGGGCGAAGACCAGAAATCATCGATGCCATCGCCAATGCTATCAGGCAAGTGGAAGGTATCAAACTATTAGATGTTGATCCAGGAAAAGCGACTAATCGGACAGTCATGACGATTGCAGGTCCTCCTGACAGAGTGATTGAAGCTGCATTTCAAGGTATTTCTATGGCAGCGTCCTTAATTGATATGCGTACGCACACCGGAGAGCATCCCAGAATGGGCGCGACAGATGTCTGTCCACTCATCCCGATTAGCGGTATTACTATGGAGGAGACGGCCGTCTATGCCCATACCTTGGCAAAGCGCGTTGGAGAAGAATTGAATATCCCTGTTTATACCTATGAGGCTGCAGCAACGCATCCGGACAGAAAAAACCTGGCGACCATCAGAGCGGGTGAGTATGAAGGGTTTGCGGAAAAAATAAAATCAGCGGCCTGGAAACCGGATTATGGTCCCGCAGTATTTAACACAACAGCAGGGAGTACGGCAATCGGTGCACGTGATTTTTTGATCGCCTATAATGTAAATCTGAATACAAGATCTGAACGACGAGCGAACTCAGTGGCTTTTGATATACGGGAAAAAGGACGAGTAAAACGAGAAGGCAATCCCGTTACCGGGAAGATCGTCCTTGATGCAAAAGGCAATCCCGCTCGCCAGGAGGGGACTTGCAAAGGGGTAAAAGCGATCGGGTGGTATATAGATGAATATAGTATTGCCCAGGTATCCATGAATATAACTGATGTTAAGGCAACAGCACTCCATACCGCTTTCGATGCCTGTGAGCAGAGTGCTACAAGCAGAGGGATGCGCGTTACCGGGTCAGAACTGGTTGGTCTGGTCCCATTGCAAGTGATGCTGGACGCCGGAAGACATTATCTTAAAAAGCAAAACCTGTCTGAAGGTGTTTCAGATCACGAGCTCATTCACATAGCCGTGAAGAGTATGGGATTGGATGAGTTTTATCCTTTTATTCCTGAGAAGAAAATCATTGAGTATCTATTAGCTGCCGATAGTAAAAAACTTGTGGATCTTTCGCTGTCCGGATTTTCAGAAGAGCTTGCTGCTGATTCCCCTGCACCTGGCGGAGGATCTGCTGCTGCGTACGCAGGCGCTCTAGCTGCTTCATTGGGCACGATGGTGGCAAACCTGAGTGCGAATAAACGAGGTTGGGAAACCCGTCATGACGAATTCGTTGCATGGGCCATCAAGGGGCAGGAAGGTCGAAAACGATTGTTGCATATGGTGGATGAAGACACACAAGCCTTTAACTCCATTTTAGATGCGTTCCGTATGCCTAAAGGAACTGATCAGGAAAAGGAACTAAGATCTGCTGCCATTGAGCAGGCCACGCTTCGGGCGACCTATTCGCCATTGAATATGATGCGGGAAGCGAACCAACAATTTGATCTGCTTAACGTTATGGCCACCGATGGTAATCCAAACTCTGTTTCGGATGCCGGTGTTGGGGCTATTCTGGCATTTGGTGCGGTTGAAGGGGGATGGCTGAACGTCATGATTAATATTGGCGGAATTAAGAATAAGGAAACCGCTACTAAAATTAAAAACGAAGCTGAAGCAATCCTTATAGAAGCAAAAAACAGAAAGGATAATATTGTAAAAGCAGTTGCTTCCACGATCGACTCTTTGTAATGATACTTTATCAATAAACTAATTAACTAACCAATGGCTATAATTCGTCCGGTACATGATCACCATCCAAGGATGGGCAATAATTGTTTCTTAGCGGACAATGCTGTTGTCATCGGCGATGTCATTATGGGCGAAGACTGTTCTGTTTGGTGGAGCGCAGTCGTACGGGGAGATGTCAATGCTATTCGAATCGGCGATCGGGTCAATATCCAGGACGGGGCCGTGATCCATTGCACGTATGAAAAATCTCAAACCACGATTGGTGATGATGTATCCATAGGACATAATGCAATTGTACATGGCTGCACAATTGAAAATGAAGTGCTCATTGGAATGGGTGCTATTATAATGGATTTAGCGGTAGTACAAAAACATGTGATTGTTGCTGCCGGTGCAGTTGTACTGGAAAATTCTGTACTTGAATCCGGTTGGATCTATGGGGGCATTCCGGCAAAAAAAATCAAAGCCCTCGATCCAGAAAACCGTCAGTTTTTTATTACCCGAACGGCCGCAAATTATGTGAAATATGCCGATTGGTTTAAGCTTTGATATTTGTCGATAGAAAATTATTAGGATGGTTGATCGCAAGCGTAGGCACTGTGTTGTTAATTTTTCATTGGCCACATTCCACAATGTTTGAGAATATTATTTTTCAGTTTCTTGGGATGTTCAATAATTTCATAAAAATGGTTTAGATAAGAAACGGTTTGGTTTATTGATTTTTCATTTAAGCCTTGAATCTGATAAGGCAACGCCAGAATGTTTTCTTTTTGCGCACGAAATATTTCTAAGCAGGCCTCTACTTCTTCAGCGGAATAACAATCTCCCTGATAATATCGAATATTGACTGAAGAAAGTTTTAAGCTTTCATGGGGAACGGCATAAGGTGTGCCCACTAAACCGGAATAATCAAAATCATATGGTATCGTGACCAATAAGGTATGTCCGGGTAAGGCAAAAAAATCAAGATTGTGTCTGTTTTGAATATTCCAGTCCGTATTCCCAATCATAAACTGAAACATAGCCATATTCAACGCACTTGTTTTGTCCACTGCTTGCGTACTGATGATGGTGTTTTTGTTTTCTTTTCCTTTTAATCGATCAACTGTTTCTTCCGCATGTTCTACTAAAAATGCAGAAGCAACTTTTTCCGCTTCAGTGCCATCTTCATTTATGTAGTGAAAACGGATTAACTGTGTATGAAAAGCATATGGTGAGACAAGCTCCCAAATTTGATACGCCAAATATTCCTTTAGAATAAATTGTTCATACAGATCGCCATTTTTACAAGGATAGACGATGTCCATTTCATTTAATCCGGATAAATTGTATTGTTTGAGATCGCTTTTATTAAACTTTAATTTTAATGGCGGATAATTGCAAATCGTAAGACGCATATTACCGCGTGTTTTAACCCGTACCGGAAGTGTAATGGTATCAGGCGTGCCTTTTAACAACAATACCTGAGCATCCTGATAGGCTTTTTCATTTTTCTGTTTGATCAGGTTTTTCCAGTCAACGGTGAGATACAGATCGATTGCCGTATTCTGCTTTATGCTCACTAACAATGACTGCTGCTGACCAAAACCAGCCAGTGCAGTCAGTAGAATGGCAAGAAGGGTGTAAATTGATTTCAATAGGGTGTCATTTGTAAGGACTAAGGTCATGTTTTTTTGCTAATTATTCTTTGCTGTATTAAAAGAAACAAAAAGGCGAACACTTTCCGATTGACAAGAAATTTCTAACTCCTCCAGGGCCGCTTTTCATTATCAATATTTCAGTACTACAATACAATTACCTTACTTTGTGGCATCTGATCATGGTATCTATCATTATTCCCTATATCGACGAGTACGATTACCTTAAAGAGGCTCTTTCAAGTGCTTTAATGCAACAGGAAATTGACCTTGAAATCATCGTTGTTTGCAATGCAGCAACCATTCCGGAAGGCTATTACCAGGTTGCAGAAGCACATCAACACGTTCGTTTTATTCATGAGCCAAGACAGGGTTCGGCCTATGCTAGAAATGCCGGACTGCAGGCGGCTAATGGCACATGGGTACAATACCTGGATGTGGATGATTTGCTTCTCCCAAATAAGATATCTCGTCAATTACAAGCATTGGATTCAGATGTTATTGTCTCCCCGCACCGGTATCGGTATCTTACTGGAAAAGAAGAAAAAGCAAAATGGCTCAGTGAAGATATCTGGATTGGCCTTTTAAACAGTGGTCTTGGCGCTACGTCTGCAATGCTTTGGAAGCGCAATGCGCTGCTGGAGGTGAATGGTTGGAATCCAGGTTTTTCCAGTCATCAGGAGTATGAACTGCTCTTTAGAATGATCGTGAAAGAAAAACAAATCGTAGCGCTGGATCATACGGACACCATAGTTAGGCAGCGAAGAGGAGGATCTATTACAGATATGTCGCAGCCGGTCAGAGCCATTGAAGGGATAAGACTTAGGGAGTTGATGTGGTATCACCTTGTGCACATTAATGAGGGTAGCTCAGTGCGATATGAAGCTTTTCGCCAGTACATATTCAAACAATTGAGAGGCTACTATCGGCGACAGCCATCATCCGCTATGTATCTTTATAAAAAGTATTTTTCATCCATTGCGTTTATTCCAAGAGATATGCACATCCCGGGATATGCCACCTTGTATAAATGGCTAGGGTTTGAAAGAACAGAAAAATTGATTTCATCAATAATTGGAAAAAACAGGGAGAATTAAATCGTTCTTAATTTCTCATTTTTATGCTTAGACCCTAATCGACTTCATGCACGTCCTCATACTTCCATCCTGGTACTTTCCTTATGGTTCTCAAGAAATTGCTGGACGGATGTTTCACCAATTGGCTTTTTGTCTTCGTGAGAAAGGAGTAGATGCCCGCGTGCTGTATTCCGATTACACTACAAAGGCACCCATATTCAGAAAGGAGCGTCATGGATTGGAGGAGACAGTCCCTACGTGGCGTTTCTCTCAGTTCTATCTTCCGAAAAGGAATAAGCTTTTGATAGCATGGTGGATCAAAAAGTGCGTTTCGGATATTTCGGGATATATTGAAAAGGAAGGCAGACCTGATCTGATTCATGCACACAGTTATTTCGCCGCTGCCATCGGTACAGAAGTCCAAAAAACTATAGGCATTCCTTTTGTTTATACAGAGCGTTTGTCAGCATTTATGATGAATAAAATTCCGAACCTCCATAAGGACATAGTGATAGATGTATTGGAACGCGCATCGCTATTGACTGGTGTTAGTCCGGGTATGGTGCAAAGTATGAAGGCGTACACGGAAAGGCCTGTTGAGGTTGTTCCTAATTTTTTCGATGAGCGTATTTTCCATATTAAATCCGAAACAAAAAAGTATGATCAATTTACCTGGGTATCGGTTGGCGAGCCGGCCTATATAAAAGGACTGGATATTTTATTTCATGCTTTTGCAGCCTTAAAGAAAAGCATGCCTGAAAAGCAGATGCAGCTTATTTTAATTGATCGTATTTCTGAAAAAGAAGAATTAATCCAATTAGCGAAATCGCTTGATATTAACAATGACATTATCTGGAAAGGGTTGATTCAACAAAATGAAATAGCAGAAATTCTCAGGAAGAGTCACTTGCTTGTATCGGCCAGCAGAGTGGAGACTTTTGGAAAATCGATCATTGAGGCCCTGGCCTGTGGTTTGCCCGTAGTGGCTACAAAAACGAATGGGGCTAAGTACATTATTACTTCCGATGAACTCGGGGAGCTTGCTGATATTGATCATGCAAAAGCTTTGATGCTGGCTATGCAAAAAGCAATGATAAAATATAACGCCTATCATCCACAGCAAATAGCCAACAGTACAAAAGAGCGGTTTGGTGTTGAAGTAATTATACCGCAGTGGATCAGTTTGTATAAATCGCTTTTGGTATGATTTCACAGAAAAAGCGGATGATGCACTATACTTATTTTAATCGTGCGCCGAGCAGGGCGATGAGTACGACGCATTTATTTGCTTTGCATAAGCATTCATTTTCACTAATGGTTTGTACACCATTTCCGACCATCACAGTGGATATTATATCTCCTGATTTCGTTGGCGGATGGTCAGCTTCCTGCAGGACAAAAATCAATAAGGCAAATCTCGATGATCTTAAAGTTGACCGTAGTAAAAAGGGTTTGGAGGATGTGATGAATTTGTTCCAACTGACGGCGAGACGAAAAGGACTTCGGGGTTCTTCTTCAGAAGACCTTGCGACCTTCCCAAAAGTTGAAATATCGGCCCTTTATAAGGATGGTGAAATTTTGTGCGGGCACATTTGGGTTATTGATGAGGAAGAAAGAAGAGCCCTTCTTTATGTCAATGCCAGTAAACATTCCAGGATGAAAGAGGATGCTTCATTGATAGGCAGAGCCCACTATTTTTTATTGTGGCAAGATGGCCTATTCCTCCACCAAAATGGAGTTGATAAACTTGACCTTATGGGCTACAGGGAAGCAAATCCTGATCCCCAGCTTAAAGGCGTCTATCAGTGGAAGGCCGCAACGCATGGAACAAGCGAAGTGCTCTATCACTATTATCCAATATGGTTTTACGTCCTCAGAAAGTTTCGTAATATGCTGACTAGATGACGAAGGCTGAAAAAATATCAATTTACAGATCCTTATGTGAACAAGGGAAAATCACTGCTTTGTTTATGCAACCATGGTGGCTTGATGCTACCGGAAATTGGGACATTGCATTGGGTTTTCGAAAGGGACAAGTCATTGGGGCAATGCCTTATACGAAAGTCAGCAAGTATGGGATTCCAACGATTACTATGCCGGCGATGACCCACCACCTTCAACTATGGATGGACAAGCCCCCTGATATTTCTGATCGAAAGTGGCTCACCAGGGAGAAGCAAATCATTTGGTTGCTAATTGATGATTTGCCTCACTATGGGTATTTTTCTATGGTTTTTGAGGAGCGTAGTTTTGATAATTGGCTTCCTTTTCATTGGCGGGGATTCAGACAGGAAATGCGATATACCTATGAGATAAATAGAGCAAATGACGTCGCTTATGAGGAACAGATAAATCGAAATTTGAAGCGCAATCTCAAAGCTTCTGATGACCAAATAGAGATAAAGTATACTATTGATACCGCTGCTTTTTATAGCATTTGCAGTCGTACGTATAAGCGGCAAAAAATGAAGATGCCTTATACGCTGGATTTATTTACAAAATTGGATGAAGCTATCACAAGACATCAGGCTGGAATAAAATTAGGTGCCTACAATTATCATCAGGAGTTAGTAGCAGTAGCTTATCTACTATGGGATCAGGATCGGGCTTATTATTTTCTGGCTGGTGATACGGATGATGGCAAACAATCGGGAGCGAGTATTTTATTATGCAGAGAAGCACTTCGGATTGCTTTTGAAGAAAGGAATCTGACCACCTTCGATTTCTGTGGAAGTATGATAGAGTCTATAACAGAGATTCGTCGTCAATTTGGAGCCAAGCCTGTTGGCCTAATGAAAATATTCAAAGCAAAATACAAATGGCTGGATGTCCTTTATAGTTTAACCAGATAGCAGGGCAATCACTACCGTATTAATTGTTGATTTAGATTATGGCTTCAGAGAATGCACTATGCATAGGCATAGCGCATAGAAAGTCAGATGCCGGATAGCGCGATTTATTTGTTTGTTAAATGCCTTTAATCATTCGCTAGCACTTTCATTATGTCGGAGTAGAAAATTGCAGACAGGGATATTTTCCTGTCTCAATTGCAACAAGACTAAAATTAAAACATTGCTTAACGAAGCAAAGACGCTTATCAAGTCTGAACGGCAGCACCGGGTTATGATAGTTACATGTTCGGTATAGACTTAAGCCCAGACTTTGCACCCTTCAGTACAATTTTTGCAAATATCTATTTGATCCCTTCCTTTTAAAAGTTGAGCTCTAAATGCCTGGTAGGCTTTACCTTTCCAGATATTCACGAAAGCGTCATTTCGTAGATCACCCAGCTGATGCGTGGCATCTTTATCAAAACAACAAGGAACGACAATCCCATCCCAGGTGATGACACAAGCATGCCATAGTTTCCAGCATTGGTTGAGCAATTTATTTTTCACATGCCATTTTCCAAATCCATCCTTATAATAACGACTGTATTTGGCGATGGTAGGAATTAGTTTGTTTCCGTCAGCATAGTCATACACCTGTGCTGTTTTCAGTTTTACTTCGTCCACGCCAATAGCAGTAGCCAGTTTTCGAACTTCTTCAATTTGATGTTCATTCGGTTTAACGACCAGCATTTGAAAAACAATGTGTGGGGTCGATGACTTTGCTTTTCGCTTTGCTTCCACAAGATTTCTTGCGCCTTCAAGCACCGTATCCAAGGTACCTTCTTTTCGATATTGGGCATATACATCCTGAGTGGCACCGTCAATGGAGATGATGATGCGATCTAACCCTGATTCAATAGTTTTCTTAGCATTTTCAACACCAAGGAAATGTCCGTTCGTGGAGGTGATCGTGTACAGACCTTTTTCATGGGCATATTTTACCATCTCCAGAAACTTGGGATTGATATAAGGTTCACCCTGAAAGTAGAAAATAAGATAAATCAGTTTTTGATATAACTCATCAATGACGCGCCTAAAGAAATTAGTTTTCATGTTTCCTGTATCGCGCGTAAAAGAGCGCAATCCGCTTGGACATTCAGGACATCTTAAGTTACATGCAGTAGTAGGTTCAATAGAAATAGTCATTGGGATACCCCACTGAATCGGCTTACCGCTCAGTCGGGTCAGCTGATAGGAAGACCATACTTGTGCCAGATTCAAGATTTTGGCAACACGAAGCTTGGATAAAAATCTAATGGTGTCCTTATAGTAAATCATAATTAAGCTTACACCAGATTCAGGTATTGCTCTCTCGCTATGTTGTAATGATGTAAAGCATGCCCACCGATCATATGTGGAAACGCTTTCACTTTAACGGGAAGTTTATTTGCGATGCCTGATCGTGCGGTCATCTCTTCATTCATAGACCTTGATTGCAGCAAAGTAGCTGTACGCACTGATCGCCACTCATTGGCTAATTCTTTGCCGTTTAAAGTATCATAAATGGAGTTGGCCACATAGTCATCCTGTTCATACCCCGGAAAGCTGCTTTTGTCCCCTCTGCTGATCGCCAGCATTCTGTAGGCAAAAACACGCTCTGTATCAAGCACGTGACCGATCATTTCGCCTAATGACCATTTGTCCGGTTGGTAGCGGAAAGTAACTTGCCCATCGGATAGGCTTTCAATCCAATCACTATACCAATCCCGTTGGATATGCAGGTAGGTAAGAATGTCAACATCAGGAACCAAATTGGTATACCGAAAATAGTAGGGTGGACAGTCTCCTTCTGCAGGTCGTGGATATAAGTTGTTCATCATTAGCCAAAGATAATTATCCTGAGTGGAGCGCAAGGAGCAAAAATTGGCATTATCTGGATTTTATCCAGTCCGTACGTTTTTAACGAAGTTCATTTAGCTAATTGGTGGGTTTGTCCCTAAATCCTTTATTTTTGCGCGGTAATGAAGTATTTAGTTGTTGGTCTTGGAAATATTGGTGATGAATATGCCCATACCAGGCATAATGTAGGTTTTGACGTAGTTGATGAATTAGCTGCATCACTTGAAGGCAAGTGGAAAAGTGAAACACTTGGGAGTATTGCTGAAGTGAAGCATAAGAGCCGCATCCTAATTCTCTTAAAGCCAAACACCTATATGAACCTGAGCGGCAAGGCCGTGAATTACTGGCTGCAAAAAGAAAAAATCCCCATAGAGCGATTATTAGTCGTAGTGGATGAATTGCAATTGGACCTTGGCACTGTTAGGCTTCGGGGCAAAGGAACGGATGGAGGACATAATGGATTAAGGGATATTCAGGACCAGCTTAATACAGCAACTTATTCGAGATTGCGAATAGGTATTGGCCGAAATTTCCATCCGGGCGGACAAATTAATTATGTTCTTGGTGGTTGGTCAGCAGAAGAGGCCAAACTTGTGCCTGATGTGCTTAAGGCTGGGGCTGAAGGAATAAAAGCTTTTGTTTCAATTGGTTTGAAAAGAGCCATGGAGCAAATCAATAAAGCTTCTGCACAAATAAAACCTGAAGAAAAGTAACCCAACGATCAGTGCTGAACCTTTTCCGCGGCGGTTTCCTGATTAATATTTACTAACTGAGCGAGCCTCTTTTCAAAATCAGCCATTTCAGGGATTGTATCAGAACCAACTTGGTTCACTTGATCAAGTGCTTCAAGGGCCAATTTCAAATCCAGATTTTCCTGTCGTTGATAGACACATTGCTTGCGTCGGGCTAAACGGTCAGCGAGATAGATTTGTTCATACTGCCCGGGTGTTGGGCAGAGAATGGCTTTGTGGCCGGTATTCGCAAGATCCATAAGGGTTGTATAACCACTTCTGGAAATAACGACATCAGTTTGCCCTAAAAGGTTAGATAAGGCAGCTCGATTGAGATAAGGGAAAATAGTCAGGTTGCCCTCCAGTCTTATAGGGTCATCTATATCCGGTCTGCCTCTGACAATTGCGTAGTCGCCCTGAAGCGTGGACAGCTCTTTAATGACCAGATCTTCAAAATTGGTTCGCTGCGGTTCAGGTCCGGATAGAATAGCTACAGCTTTATATTTTCCTTTTAAGGCGGTGCAATTCAATTCAGAAATTATTCCCAGATAATATTTTGAAATTGGGGTTGTATCCAAGCCGGATAGATCACCGGTGATATTGGCAGGAGGTACTTGATCCGGTATCCAGAGTTGTGAAAACTTTTTAAACCACGATCTTATTTGTCGCCGGATATAAACATCCAATAACTTTTGGCCAGTAAATACTTGAAGCTGGTGGGTTATTAATGCAGAAGGTATATCGGCATGATAACATCCATAGCGATTATCAGAGATGATACAATCGATTTGGTGGCGTTCTACTATTGCTTTGGTTAATTCGTGTTCCGCCTTAATTGTTCTGAGCATGCCGGGTCCATATCTCAGCATATTGATGGGCATATAACTACTATCGTATTGAATATTGTAGCCGGGTAATTCCAATACCGTTTGATCTGGCAATTCTCTTCTAAGCATTGCCAACGCTTCACCATCTGAAGCACAAATCACTTGATGATTGAAATGCAGATATGACTTAATCAGCGGCAGCGAACGGGATGCATGGCCGAGGCCCCAATTAAGAACAGGAAAAAATATCTTCACGTGCAATGTATTAAACGAGTATATAGAAAATGGTATTCTGGGGGCAATATTGCATGTATTCAGGTAAAAAAAAAGAATAAAGGATGAACCGACTAATTAGATGGATGAATCACCCTATCTTAAATCAGGCAAATTTGGGTTTCCACGTTAGCGCAATTAGGCTTGATCTTGATTTTGCATCTTCAGCTATTTGCCCTTCAAAATGCTCATCTACTGTTTCATGGAAAAGGTGTAGCCATTGATCAAAATGCGCTTCTTTCAAAGTCACCTTTTCGTGTAAGTTTTGATGAACGGCCATCGGATTACCAGTATAAGTATCTCTGCTTAGAAGTAGAAATTCCCAAAAAGCATACATCTTGGGAAGATGATGGTCCCAATTTACGTGGGCGACATCATTAAAAATATAGCCTATGGTTTCATCCACCTTTACTTTCTCATAAAAGGAGTTGATGAGTGTTTTAATATCTTCTGAAGTAGAAATATCACTTTTCATGTCTTATCAATAGTATTAAGGAATATGTCCTTCCTTTTATTATCTAATGAGTCATCCAGTTTTGCCCTGCCGGAAGTAGCACTAATACAATCTTATTTCGTCTTTGTTGCTATCAAAAAACTTATACTCATTAAGACCAAAATCGGAATTTACGGATATACTCAACCAACGCAGATTTTTCATCCACCACTTCCATTGAAAATTAGGAAACCCTTGTTTTAGATAGGCGTATATATAAGGGTGAACTTCAAGTCCAAGGTTTGTTTTTGGACGGCTTTGTCGGATGTAATCCAAATCCCGCACGATATCATCCGTAAGCAGTATCGTTGGGTTTACTTTACCGGTACCCATACAGGTATGGCATAATTCAGCAGTATCAATTTTCACCTCAGGCCGAACGCGTTGGCGGGTTATTTGCATCAAGCCAAATTTACTCAACGGTAAGATGGTGTGTTGCGCGCTATCGCGCTTCATCAAATCCTTCATTCGCCGGGCGAGTTCAGTTTTGTTGTCAGGACTTCGCATATCGATAAAGTCTATGACGATCAGACCACCTATGTCGCGTAACCTAAGTTGTCGGGCTATTTCTTCTGCTGCCTCAAGATTAACGGCTATAGCGGTGCTCTCCTGATCTTTGCGTTGCATCTTTGGTCCGGAATTGACATCCACAACGTGCATGGCTTCAGTTGATTCCAATACTAAGTACGCTCCGCTGGGCAGGGTAGCGGTTTTGCCAAAAGAGGACTTGATCTGACGGGAGACACCGTAGGCATCAAAGACCGGCTTATTTCCTTTATAGAAAGAGACAATATCCTTTTTTCCAGGAGCTATACTTTTCAGATAATCATGGATATTGTTGTAGATCTCCTTGTCGTTGACAATGATGTTTGTAAAATCATCATTGAGCATATCGCGTAAGATAGAACTCGTTTTATCTAATTCACTCAGGAGTTTATTGGGTTGCTGTCTTTTATAAAGTTGCTTGTGTACCTGGCTCCATTTATCCAACAGATCCTTTAGTTCTTCATGAAGGTCCGCTACTTTTTTGCCTTCTGCTGCGGTGCGGACAATGATCCCAAAATTCTTTGGTCGAATTGATTCTACAAGGACTTGTAATCTCTTTCGCTCATCGGGGCTACTGACCTTTTTGGATACGGCAATAGTATTACTGAAGGGAGTCAGGACAATAAAGCGTCCGGGTATCGTGATTTCGCAACTTAGCCTTGGTCCTTTGGTTGAAATAGGTTCTTTAAGGATCTGTATCAGGATGTTTTCATTCTTCTTGAGCACCTGATCTACTTTACCCGACTTTAGGATTTCGGGTTCAAACACAAAGTTTTCGAGCAAGGCGGTTTGTTGCTTACCGTCTATACTATCCTCTGTATAGCGCATCACGGTCCGCAATTTTGGACCCATGTCAGTATAGTGAAGGAAAGCATCTTTCCGATGCCCGATATCCACAAAGACAGCATTGAGACTGGGCATGATCTTCTTGATCTTACCCATAAAAATATCCCCCACTGAAAAGTTTGTGGTTGTCTTCTGTTGATGTAATTCCACCAACTTCTGATCCTCAACCAGTGCGATTTCAACTCTGGTTGGAGTCCCTTGGACGATTAATTCTTTGTCCATATAATACCCTAAATGCTCATTGGCACAACTGCAGCCGTAGCCTATAAAAAGGCAATGATCAAAGCAACGTGTTCACCTTAGCTGATCGGAATCAGTAAGTGGATTTGGCATTGATTGACGGCAATAGGGTATATCGTTAAATATGCAGCGATGATATACTGACAGAGATGGATAGTAGATTATCCGTGGCCATGTTTTGGAAAGTATAGAGTACATCCATAGCTTGGCTCTGACAGCAACTCACCTGAATTCAGGCAAGCGTATATCTTGGACATCGGACTGCGTTGATGCCGGTTAAATGAATGCTTATCTATTCTTTTTCTTGTGTCTGTTTTTTCTCAGACGCTTTTTTCGCTTATGTGTAGCGATTTTATGTCTGTTTCTTTTCTTACCGCAAGGCATATCTTAAAAATTATGTTTTTACTAAATATAAGTCTATTGTTGTTCAGCACATATTCCTTCGAGCGCTTTTGCTTCTTCGGGTTTATTGAGTGCTGTATAAATTTCAATGGCAAGACAGGCGATCCTTGAATTTGAAGGATCCAGTGCAAGTGCTTGCTCTACTCTTGTCAATCCTCGCTCATATTGCCCGGTTTTAACTGCCAGCCTGGCCAGTTGAAAAGGAGGCACAGGAGATTCCGGGTAATTGTTCGTCAAACCGACCAGCATTTGAACGCCTTTCATTGGTTCATCCGCTTTGGGAAGTTCGATATAGCATAGCGCCTGATTGACGCGATGTTCGATGACTTCAGGTTCAAGAGAAATAGCATTTTCAAATGCCGCTACCGCCTGATCTCTAATAAAGAGCTTCTGTTTTTCATCAAGATCTTGTTGCAACCCGGAGGCAAATGTTGTGCCTGCAATGGCCCAGCTATTGGCTGTTTCTTCGGCTGTGGCAATTTCTTTGGCATAAAGACCTGCCATGACCGGATTCTGAAGTTGATACCAGTATCCTGAAAGTTGTTTTAGAATATTTAGTCTGGCAGAATCTTCACCTGCATGCTGTACTTGCACTTCAAGCGTTTCAAGATACTTAAGATCTTCACTGCTCAGGTTTTTTTTGGCTTCGACCTGAAATGAGGAAATATCGTACTCCTGTGTATTTAAAGCTCTCGACTTTTCGAGTGCTTTGGTCGATGAAGGGTAAATATTAAATCCAAAAAATAAAACACCTAATAAAACAATGGCGCCAATTATGTAATAGATCTGTTCTTTATGCTTCACTTAGACTGATTATAACTCACCATCAGTGGTGACGCCATCTTTTACCTCGTCCACAAAAATCTTGGCAGGCTTGAAAGAGGGTATGTAATGAGCCGGAATCTCAATTGAAACATTGTTCTTAATATGTCTTCCAACTTTTTTTGCTCTGCGTTTAGTGATGAAAGAGCCGAAACCCCGGATATATACATTTTCATTCTTTGAAAGAGATGATTTAATCTCGGTAAAGAAAGTTTCCAAAGTCACTAAAACATCAACTTTGGGAACGCCGGTTTTCTCGGCAATGATGTTAACTAAATCTGCTTTTCTCATTACTCTGATTTATAGTAAGTTATGCCCATTGTCGGGCAATTCGGGAGGGCAAAGTTCTAAAAATACTTTCGATAATAGATCATAGGGTTACATATTTTTATTTTGATTATGCGTTTATAACCAATTGGAACACAATAGATATAGAAAAAAATGCCCCTAATATTCTTCAAACATCAGTAAAATAGGGCTTTTGAAGCTAATATCCTGATTATGAAGCTTACTGGAAATTAAAAATCAATAAAGCCTTTCTTTTGAGGCCAGGCATAAAAAAACCTCAGGATTGATGAAATGGGTTAGTTCAGTGTCCTAAAAAGGATCCGTTTACGCATGGTTTTCAAAATAGGAGCCTTAGAAGCTAAAGAAGTATCTTCGCCCCCATGATTCAATCAATGACCGGATACGGGCGGGGAAGTGCACCATACAACGATATACGTGTATTGTCAGAGATACGCTCACTCAATTCAAAAATCACGGATTTGCGGATAAAACTCCCGGTTAATCTTGGAGAAAAAGAGATTGAATTAAGGAATTACGTCCTTCAGCAAGCACAGCGCGGTAAGATCGAAATGACCATCTCCTTTGAAGGGGACATGGCCATGGATGATATTGATTACAATAAAGCGCTGATTAAAAAGCATTTTATTCAACTAAGTGCGATTGCTGATGAGCTAGGCGTAGGGGCTGACCAAATCCTGCATGAAGTACTAAAACTTCCCAATGTTCTTAAAACAGGGTCAGCCACCACTATTGACGGCACGCTATGGGAAGCCATTTTATCTGCTGTCAATCAATCGATAGCCCAGTTGATTGAGTTTAGGGAGCATGAAGGGCGAAGCCTGTATAAAGATTTAGAGCAATCGGCTACCGCTATTCGCGATATGTGCCAGGAGATTGAAGCCCATGATGAGGAACGCTTTGCCTATGTTCGGAATAGGATGAAGCAGAAATTGGAGGAATACATGAGTGGAGATCAGGTGGATGCCAATCGTTTTGAACAGGAAGTAATTTACTATTTGGATCGGTTGGATATCAATGAAGAAAAAGTTCGTCTTCAACAGCATTGTGACTTTTTTATGGAGACATTGAAAGGGGATATGGGCATGAAATCAAAGCAGCTTAATTTTATTTGTCAGGAACTAGGTCGGGAAATCAATACCCTTGGCGCAAAAGCACAATGGAGTCCATTGCAACACCTGGTGGTGGGCATGAAAAATGAGCTGGAAAAGATCAAAGAACAATTGGCGAATATTGTATGAGTGTATCAGGCAAACTTCTGGTGTTCACTGCACCCAGTGGCTCTGGTAAAACAACAATAGTTCAACATATCCTCTCCACTTTCCCGGAGACCTCCTTTTCTGTTTCTGCTACAACACGCGAGCAAAGACCACACGAAGTTCATGGTAAAGATTATTATTTTCTTTCGGTCGATATCTTCCAGCGATGGATCGGTTATGGCGCTTTTGCCGAATGGGAGGAAGTCTATCCCGGTCAGTTTTACGGCACCCTCAAATCAGAGATTAAAAGACTCCATCAAAAAGATAAGCATGTCATCTTTGATGTAGATGTAAAAGGAGCTTTAAGCATAAAAGAGAAGTATCCAAAGGAATGCCTAACAGTTTTTATCAAAGTCCCTACGCTTGAAGAGTTGGAACGGCGACTGCGGGACAGGGGCACAGATTCCGAGGAAAGTCTAAGTAAACGACTCCAAAAAGCGGAGCTCGAATTGACCTTTGAACCCAAATTCGACCAGGTGCTGATCAACGACGAGCTGGACTTGACTTTGAAAAAGGCGGAGGAGATTGTTCGGAATTTTTTACTTTAGCTATATGCAGGCGTTAACGACACATGGAATTAAGATTGGCGTGGAAAGTGAATTCCGGCCCGGCCATTCCTTTCCGCATCGTTCTCAGTATCTGCATGTTTATTCTATTTATATAAAGAACTACAATGAATTTCCGGTGAAGCTCATTGCCCGACACTGGGATATCCTAGAAGCAGATGGGTCTCGCAAAGTGGTGGAAGGTCCCGGAGTGATAGGAGAGCAACCTTTGATTGAATCGGAAGGAATCCATTCCTACAGTAGTTTTTCAGTACTGGCTTTTCCTATGGGCAGGATGTCTGGATTTTATACCATGACCAGAATGGATACAGGAGAATCCTTTAACGTAGATATACCGGCATTCAATCTGATCATGCCGGATATGCTTAACTAATCCCAATTACTTTAATAAAGGAATAATGGGTTGGACCTGAAAAGAATGATCAGGAAACCTAGGCCTCTTCCAATTCTTCAACGAGGTCCGATTGCTTCATAAACTGACCGGGGGATTCATGTGAAAGCAACCAACGTTTCATTTCCAATCCGTAGGCATAACCGGTAAGACTTCCATCTTTTCCAATCACCCGGTGACATGGAATAACGATAGGCAGCGGATTTAATCCGTTTGCATGACCAACAGCTCTGCTGGCATTGTGATGATCAATGATTTCAGCGATATCAGTGTAGGTCCGGGTGCGGCCGTAAGGGATGAGTTTCACCATCTTCCAAACTTCCTGGTAGAATTCAGGAGCATCGGTAAAATCCAGCTTGAGATCAAACTCCTTTAGTGATCCGGTGAAATAGGCAGCGAGTTGATCTGCACAAGCTTGCAGGCATTCAGGAATTTCTCCTTGTTCCCCATGGGTGTCTTCAGGACGCAGGCTAATTCGACTAACGCCATTTTCTGATCCTTCTATATAAATTGGGCCAATTGGAGAAGGGATAATTGTATGATATGCCATGGGTGGTGTTGAATACAATGCTTATAAAAGCGAAATATAGGAAAAGTTCTAATATTAAATAATTGTAATTTGAATCAAACCTAAAGGAGAAAGACCTTTCTTGCCATCATCCGAGGTGTAATCCGTTGGTACTCTGTTAAAGAAGCAAGCTGAATTTTTCAATAAATTAAAATAAGAATTTCCTAAGGCACAACCTGTTGATCATTGAAAATATTTCACACAGAATATTAGAACGTGCTATAGCATTATCAGCCTGGTGGTTGATAAAAGAGCGCTTGTTTTTTTGATCTCCTTCTGAACATGGCAAAACAAATTGCCTAAAACTTCACGAGGCGAATCTTATCTTGAATTCGACTTGAGAAAGCGACCACTGATGACTTCATCTTCAATTTGTAGCAACAGGATGTAGAAACCTTCAGGAATCGAGAAAACATTTATTTTTCCATTCTCTACAGATAAGTTATTCAAAACAATCCTGCCCATGAGGTCATAGATGTAACCGGTTGCATGCGCATATGCTGATGGAATCTGGATGTCGTTGGTCACCGGATTAGGAAAAATGTTCATTTCTGTAGATTTTAACTCCCTGACAGAGGAAGGTCCTTCGAGATTCAAGGTCACCGGATTACGTTCAAGCGTGAGCAGGGGAAGGGAATCATTCGTCATCGAACAATGATAGATGCCTGTCTTGGTAGCATCAAAGCCTTTTACCCATAATGAGGCATTCGTTTCGCCATTGATGACCATGCCGTCTTTATACCAGCTATAATGCGTGTGCTGACCCATTGATCCACTTTGGATTTCAATTGAATCACCAAGCATCAAGGTCATCGTATCGCGCGCTAAGAGCGCTTGTTGGGGAGCATAAGTGTAGTTGTTAACTCCCACGTTTGGTTCGAGGTATTCAAAAGGAATGCGGTTGCCATATAAGTTAAGTCGCTTTAGCACCCCTGTATCCGAGAAGGAGCTGAAGTCCCCTACACAATCAAAATCATTTTGTGGGAAATCAAAGAATTGAAGTTTCTCAGGGTTGAAAAAAGTATCTGATAGACAACCAGTGAAATGATTGAGCCCGAGTGTCAGATAGTACATGTTTGGGCAATAGCTGAAGATGTCTGCAAAATCTCCATGGAGGTCGTTTTGGCCTAAATGAAGTTCAGTCATTGAGGTTAAATTTTTTAATGAAATCATCTGTCCAGAAAAGTTATTCCTTGATAAATTAAGGAGGCGTAAATTGACCAGGTCATTTAATTCAGATGGAAGTTCCCCTGTAAAGTTGTTGGTACCCAATTCAAGGCGCCATAGATTAGGCAGCCCCAGGAGAGCTATTGGAAACGTGCCTGACATTTCATTTTTATATATAACAATGGAGGACAATTGTTGACAGGCGGTAATTTCGTCCGGAAAAGTCCCAGTGATGTTATTCACATAAAGATCAAGGGTAATTAAAGACGTGCATTGTCCTATTTCTGGAGGAATTTCCCCACTAAGGAAATTTGAAGGGAGGTAAATCCTTGTTAATCCTGAAAGCACACCCAACTCAGGTGGCAAACTTCCGGTGAGGTTGTTTTCATAAAGATCAATACCTGTTACCCGTTCATTGTCAATGTTGATTCCATACCACTCACCGACAGGGGTATTGGTCAGCCAGTTGCCCTGCATAGTCCATTCCGGACCTCCTGTCGCATGGTAAAAAGCAACCAGCGCCAATGAATCAGCTTCAGTAACCTGACATACAGGGGAGAAGTAAAAACAGAAGGAGAATAAGAGAATGGTTAAGGTTTTCATGATATAGTATTTTGATAGGAAATATACAAAATTAACATGAATTTTATGGCGTTCCCGGGACAGAAAAATCTGTAATACAAGCACTATTTTTGGTATACAGCCCATGCCTGGCATTGTCGTACCTTTGGCAGATAATTCAAGACCGTACCCATGTGGAAAATTCTAACATTAGCTCTGGTAGTATACCTATTGTACAGGTATGTATTTAATTCGCCAAAATCAATTCCACCACCTCAGGAGCCCGATATATTTATTGAGCATGAAGAGGTAAAAATTAAGGATGAAAAAAATAAGTGAATTAGTACTCTACAAAGACCATCATATTATGGTCTTTAACAAACCTGCGGGATTACTCACCCAGGGCGACAAGTCAGGTGATCCGAGTGCCCACAGAATGGCTATGGCGTATGCCCATAGAGATCTTTATGTTGTCCACCGGCTAGACAGACGAGTGAGTGGTGTATTGGCTTTTGCCAAAACGAAAGCCGCTGCTGCGCATCTGTCTAAACAATGGGAAGGGCATAAAGTGAAAAAAATCTATATCGGAATCGTGCCTACCATGGAAATACCGGAGCGCGGCAAACTGCAACATTTTCTAACGTACGACAACAAACAGAACATTACCTATACACATGATGCACCGCTAGCTAATGCCGATGAAGCAGAATTACACTATCAAGTCATTCAGCAATTAGACAATTTTATGGTATTGCGGATTGATTTAATCAGTGGTAGGAAGCATCAGATCAGAGCCCAACTTTCTGCCTTTGGTATTCCTATCAGAGGCGATATAAAGTATGGGTCGAAGCGAACCAATCCAGATGGAGCAATTGACCTTCATGCTTATAAATTACATTTTCAACATCCTGCTAAATCAGAACATCAAAAAATCGTTGCACCGCTGCCGGAAGGTAGTTTGTGGGAGCACATTGATGCAGCTATTTTACTAAGCATTTGACAGGATAATACTTTCAAACAAACATTATGAGTGAACAACAGACACCGCATACAGATATCGGACAGCTTGGTGAATTTGGCCTAATAGATCATTTGGCAAGTAAGTTTGAAAATAAGCGACAGGAGACCATCAAGGGTATTGGCGATGATGCTGCAGTTTTGAATTATGGTGGTCAACCGATGATCGTTTCTACTGACCTGTTGGTGGAAGGTATTCATTTTGATTTGATGTACCACCCTTTAAAGCATTTAGGGTATAAAGCCATTGTCGTAAATCTTTCTGATATCTGTGCCATGAATGCAATCCCAAAGCAGGTCACAGTTTCCATTGCGATCAGCAATCGTTTTTCAGTAGAAGCTATTGATGAATTATACGAAGGTATTCGCCTTGCTTGTGATGCATATGAAGTTGATTTGGTCGGTGGTGACACCACTTCTTCACCTACAGGGCTGATCATCTCCATTACCGCAATGGGGAGTGTGGCAAATGATCGCATTACTTACCGCAGTGGAGCGAAAGCCGGGGATATACTTTGTGTTACAGGTGATCTTGGCTCAGCTTATCTTGGTTTGCAAATTTTAGAAAGAGAAAAGCAGGTGTTTCTTGCTCATCCGGAAATGCAACCGGAACTTAGTGAAAAAAAATATTTAGTTGGACGTCAATTAAAACCTGAAGCTCGATTGGAGTCAGTGAAATATTTTGAAAAATCAGGCTTGATACCGACAGCGATGATTGACTTATCGGATGGTCTGGCTTCTGACCTTATGCATATTTGTAAATCATCGGAAGTAGGCGCATTTGTTGAAGAAGCGCAGGTGCCAATTCATGATGAAGCACGGCTTCAGGCAATTGAATTCAAACTTGATCCGATCACTTGTGCGCTCAGTGGAGGAGAAGATTACGAGTTGTTATTTACAGTTGATCCGAAAGATCTGGACAAGGTCAGGTTTATGGATAGCGTATATATTATTGGGGAAATGACGCAAAAGGAGGATGGTATAAAACTACATACTTCAGGCGGGCAAATT
>JBBKWA010000186.1:0-35012 GCA_037968695.1 Saprospiraceae bacterium | reverse complement strand
GTAATATATATATTGTTGTTAATAAATTATTTATATCCTTTTAATGGTGATTTTTTTCATAATTATGCTCAATAAAAACTGCAATTCATGGATCAAATAACCCGGTCCGGGATCAAGGTGCATGGCCATTCTTCATTTTTCCATTTCTTTACATCCTTCGTACCCTATCTTTGTTAATTCAGACAAGATGATACAAGAACTTTTAGAAAAAGCACTCCGGCAGGAGTTTTTAACCGCTGAAGAAGGGTTGTCTCTTTTTCAGGATGCCCCAACTTCCGCACTTATTTATACAGGTCATCTGCTACGACAAAAACAAGTACCAGGCGATAAGGTAACCTGGATAATAGACCGCAATTCGAATACCACGAATGTCTGCGTAGCTAATTGTAAATTCTGCAATTTCTACAGGCGACCCGGACATGAAGAATCTTATGTCACCACACTGGAAGAGTATCGCGTTAAGATTGAAGAAATGTTTAGCCTTGGCGGGGAGCAATTACTGCTACAAGGTGGGCATCATCCTGATCTCGGCTTGTCCTTTTACACTAAATTATTCAGCGATCTAAAAAAGGAATATCCTCAACTCAAACTACACGCTTTAGGACCACCTGAAATTGCGCACATTTGCCATTTAGAAAGCATGAGTCATGATGCCGTCCTAAAAGAATTAAAAAACGCAGGACTCGACTCACTTCCTGGTGCAGGAGCAGAAATACTCGATGACAGGGTACGCAGACTGATATCTAAAGGCAAGTGCGGCGGTCAGGAATGGTTGGATATTATGCGGGCAGCACATCGCACCGGATTGACGACTTCCGCAACGATGATGTTTGGCCACATTGAAACACTTATGGAAAGGATGGAGCATCTTGTGGCTTTGAGAGAAGTACAAGAGGATCGTCCCAAAGGAGCTGTTGGATTTCTGGCCTTTATCCCATGGCCTTTTATGGATGACGGCACGCTTCTTAAAAAATTAAAACGGGCAAGAAACCAATGTACAGCAGATGAGTACATCCGGATGATTGCAATATCGCGAATCATGCTACCGAATATAAAGCATATCCAGGCTTCATGGCTTACGGTCGGAAAGCAAACAGCCCAAATCTGTTTACATGCCGGAGCAGATGATATGGGAAGTATTATGATTGAAGAAAATGTGGTATCGGCTGCAGGTGCACCATTCAGATTTACGGCCGATGGTATTCAACAAGCTATTCGCGATGCAGGCTATACACCACAGTTAAGAGATCAACAATATGCTGAACGAAAATTGCCAGAGCATATTCAACAGCAAACTCTAGACGAGAAAACCATGATCATTGACTAATGGCTAAGCTAAGGTCCGAGTACCAAAAAGTTCAGGAAGCAGCAGCTTATATCCAATCGAAAATGCCCTTCGAGCCTAAAGCGGGTATTGTCCTTGGAACAGGACTAGGGGGATGGATTGATGCCTACGAAAGCAAATTGGAAATTTCGTTAAGCGAGATTCCAAACATGATTGCTCCAAAAGTTTTATCCCATCAAGGTCGGTTGATTTTCACTGTCATCAATGGCGTCGAAGTGGCTATACTCGCAGGCCGAGTGCACTATTATGAAGGATATGAAATGAATGAAGTCGTCCGCGGCATAAGGGTGCTTAGCGAAATTGGATGTACTCATTTAGTCACTACCAATGCAGCGGGAGGGCTTAACCCTAATTTCGAAAATGGGGATTTGGTGGTGATCAGGGATCATATCAATCTCATGGGTGAAAATCCGTTGCGTGGTCCAAATGAAACGCGATGGGGCCCTCGATTTCCGGATATGATGCATGCCTATGATAAGGAGTGGATAGCTTTTGCAAAACAAAAAAGTGAAGAATTAGGATTAAACTTGAAGACAGGCGTGTATGCTGGTAATGCGGGACCGAGTATGGAGACACCTGCAGAATATGAATATCTCTACCGCATTGGGGCTGATCTGGTCGGGATGTCGGCAGTTCCGGAGGTGATTGCTGCCCGTCATATGGGTATGCATGTGCTGGCTTTATCTGTTGTTTCTAATGTATGTTATCCCCCGGATCGACTCAAGGAAACGACGGTGGAAGAAGTGGTGTCTGTGGTAAAAAACAGTGCTTCACTTGCCGGAGAATTGATTCAAGCAGCTATTTCTTATTGTTAGAGGCCATGATGGCACCATCGGTGTTTTTATGCCGGGAGCAACAATACCAAAAAAAGGGCATTTCAAATAAATGAAATACCCTTCCCTTGTATATTAAAATTAGTTCTACCTCAGAATGACAATGACTTTGGAATGTATTTCCTTTTTAGTCTTGACCTGTATGAGATAACTACCCTCGACTAGATTGGTGACATCGATCTTTTGTGTGTTCATGCCTGTTCGTGCGATTGACTGTTCAGTTAGTACGACCTGGCCAAGGAAATTTGTCAGGGTATAATGAATCGGTAAGTCTGAAGTTGATTCAAAACTTAAGTTAATCGTTCCACTAGCGGGGTTAGGCCAGAAATTAATTTGCTTTAAGAACGACTTACTGTCACTGATCTCATTCATTAAAGATGTAAGCGGGCTTTGATCCGAATCCGTCAACGGTATCAGTGCATTCGGAAAGACTGAAAAATCTATCCCCGCTGTTTGTTGGCAATTCCAGGTCACTGTACAAGTGGATATACATCCAAAAACATCTGTAATCGTAAGGATAATTGTAGCATTGGACCAACCCACGTATATGGATATTTCCGGCGTCCCTTGACCCGACTGGATAAAACATTTTTCCCCTACTATTTGCCATTCATATGTGTAAGGGCCAAAATCACCTGTGACTACGCTTTTGACAATCACCCCATGAGAATTGCATTCGATCAATGCCGGCAAGATTATTTCACAACTGAGTTGACTATTGGGTATCCATTTGATATGCTGCACCACAACCGTGATGTTTCCACAGGCGTCAGTAGCGGTCCATGTCCTGGTGACGATAAAAACACCGGCTTCTTCACCCGCTTTAAGTATTTCAGAATAGACAAGGCTAACAGGTTGTGATATGTCATCCGTGGAAACCAACGCAGGAAGAAGTAAAGGCGCACACACTATAGTTGTATCATTCGGGACATTCGAAAGTACCGGTGGTAGATCATCCATGATATCCACAGTAAAAGAAATAGAAGATGAATTACCACAAATATCTGTTGCTGCCCACGTATATGTCCTTCTTTCCTTATATCCTGCTGTTTCGCAGTTCTCCATAGAATCAACATGTAATGTAAACTCAGGAATAAGCTGTAGATCACAATCATCCTCAACGAAAACGCTGTTGTCATCAAGGGCATTCAATTTGTCCATTATTTCTATCTGAGACATGTATACAAGAACAGGCTGCATATCCAGAAACTTACGAATGACAGAATAAGATGGAATCAAAATTACCGGTGGTGTTGTATCCCCAACGATGATTATTTGTATGATTTGTGAGATATGACCGCAGACTCCTGTTGCAGACCAGATCCGCTGAATGACAAAACCATCGCGGCAAGACGTTTCCAGTGTATCTTCTGCCATCAAGACATCTACAAAAACTCCTGCGCATGCATCATAGGCAGTGACAACAGGTATCGCAAGGTCATCACATACTTCCGAAATCACGCCTTCAATAGCTGGTCCACTTCCATCACCAACATGAATCGTTTGAAATGCTTCTGCAACGTTCCCACATGGATCAGTTGCAATCACAGTTCGAAGTACAGTAAATTCATAAGCACATGGTCCTGAAACAATACTGTCCTTTATCGACATGAATACATCTCCACAATTATCTGTGGCAACCAATACAGGCATCTTATCGTTGCATCCAATGGTCATTTCAGGTTTATAAGCTGAAAATACGGGGCTAGATTCATCAATTATAATGGCATTGATAATTAGTGAATCCACATTACCGCAAATATCAGAAACCTCCCATTTCAATACGATCTCTGCAACCACACCGGTGGCAGAACAATCACCTGTACTTAATAGTCTTTCAGTAAAGTTTACACTGACACCAAACAAACACGCACCTTGGAATTCAATGTCATTGGGACCGAAAGTTGTGTAACGGCCATTATGATTTGCACAATTTATGGTTATAACTTCTTCATCAAAAAGATTGGCTAAATCCGAATTTACAAACTTCATGGATAGATGAACCTGGTCATTAGGTAACAAAATACTAGCATCCTGTGATATATTTCCGCAGTCATCATACGCCTCATACATTCTTCTAAACGCTATTCCTGTTCCACAAGGATTTGGAATACTGACATCCCAGTACCTTACATGAGATGAACCACAGTTATCCACAGCTTCTACTTCATTTAAGGATGGGTCACCAATGCATGCCATATCAGGAACCCCAAATAACACGGGAGCTTCGTGATCCACCAGACGGACAATAATATGGAGTGTAGAAATATTCCCACAGTGATCAATAGCCTTCCAATGAAACGTCTGTTGCTCAATATATCCTGCAGTTTCGCAGTTGTTGGGGAATAGTATTTCATTATTAAATGTGATCACTGGCAATCCACCGCATGTCACCGGGCTGGCCACCGACCATGCCCCTAAGTCATCGTAAAATCCGGGGATACCACCTTCGTTGCACGTGTATTCAAAAATAGTTCCGTCAGTTACATTTATAATTTCCGGTTGCAATATTTCTATCACCGGTCCATCGACATCGATCAGTGTAATGTTTTGTGATGCGGTAGACACATTACCACAGCGGTCTGTTGCTGTCCAGGTTCTGATGATAACCTGTCCATCCTGACATCCCTGAACAGGAATGGATTCTTCAAAAAGAATTAGACATGCACATAAACATTCGTCAACTGCAAAAACAGTTGTAGGCGGCGCCGGAAGGTCACCACAATTCACCGACACATTATTCGGTATTCCATGAATGACCGGAGGTATGGTATCAATCAAAGCAAGGAAAATAAATGCTGTGCTACTATTGCCACAAACATCTGTAGCCGTCCAGGTTAATTGATTTAAAATGATATATCCATCTACTGAACAGTTTCCCTCATTTTGTAGTATTTCCTGGAATGCAACGATTACATTTCCACCACAGTTATCAGTAGTAGTGACGCTATTGATATCAAAGACTGGAAGATTCCAATTCGGATCCTGACCGAAACATTGCACATAAAGGGTATCGCCAACACCTTCGAGGATCGGATTGTTGAAAATGATGACAGGTGGTATATTATCCAACACTGTGATCATCTGTGTACAAGTCGCTGTGTTACCACAACCGTCAGTTGCACTATAGGTCCTTGTTACACTAAAATTATTCACACATATCAGGTTGGCGATCACATCACCAATAAATGTCACTGTGACTGTTGCACCACAATTGTCTGCAGTCAGGACGCTTGTTGGGTTTGGCAACGGGACCTGATCGGCACATTGCACCGTTAAGTTGGCCGGGCATGTAATTGTGGGTGGCGTATTATCAAATACGGTGATGATTTGATTACAATCCACAAAGTTTCCGCATTCATCCGTTGATCTGTATGTGCGCATTACTGTAAAACGGTTGAGGCATGTTTGATTGCTGATCACATCTCCAATGAAAGACACGGTGGCTGTTCCTCCGCAATTGTCTGCTGTCACGATTCCAGTCGGGTTAGCAGCGGGCACGAGACTTGCACATTGTACAGTCACATCAACCGGACATGTGATGGAAGGTGGGGTATTGTCTTCAACTGATATAGTCCTGCTGCATTGAGCGGTGTTTCCACATTCATTCGTTGCAGTCCAAGTCCTTGTCAGACTATAAGTTTGTCCGCATAAGCCTGGGATTGAATCTGTGACAAATGTTATATCGACTACAAGATCGCATTCGTCTGTAGCTGTTGCTATGCCAAAAAATGGAATTGAACCGCATTCAATTGGGCTGATCACTATTGGACAACTTATTACAGGTGCTGTGGAATTTACTGACCAGGTTACTGTACGTGATACAGATAACGCAGGATTGCCACAAGCATCTGTTACGTTAAACGTTCTTGTTTGTGATAAAAGACAAGGCTCCCCTGTTACCGGATCATCCGATGATGTGGGTGTTCCAACGCCGCAATTATCAGCTGCAGTAGCAGAGCCAAGTGCATCATCTATTTCTGGTCCTGTGGGATTACATCCTAATGTTAAAGTTGTCCCTGTCGCCGTGATCACAGGTATTGTTGTATCTAAAGTCCAGGATACTGTACGTGAAACCGGTATCGCAGGGTTGCCGCAAGCATCACTAACATTAAATGTTCTTGTTTGTGAAACCAGGCATAAACCTGTGACACTTCCATCAGTTGGAATAGGTGTTCCCACTGTACAATTATCTACAGCCGTTGCTGTTCCGAGGGCTGAGTCAATTGCCGATGCTGATGGATTACATCCTAATAATAATGTTGTTCCTGTAGCTGTAATCACCGGAGCCTCCAAATCTATTGTCCAGGTTACTGTACGCGATACAGATAACGCAGGATTGCCACAAGCGTCTGTTACATTAAACGTTCTTGTTTGTGATAAGAGACATGGCTCCCCTGTTACGGGACCATCCGATGATGTGGGTGTTCCAACGCCGCAATTATCAGCTGCAGTAGCAGAGCCAAGTGCATCATCTATTTCTGGTCCTGTTGGATTACAACCTAATACTAAAGTTGTTCCTGTAGCCGTAATCACAGGTATTGTTGTATCTATGGTCCAGGTCACGGTGCGTAAAACCGGTATCGCGAGATTGCCGCATTCATCTATTGCAGTAAACGTTCTCGTCTGTGAAAACAGGCATAAACCTGTGACACTTCCATCAGTGAAACTAGGTGTTACTACAGAGCAATTATCTGTTGCGGTCGCGGTCCCCAAGGCTGAATCAATAGCCATTCCAGACGGGTTACATCCTAATGATAAGGTTGTTCCGGAGGCTGTAATCACCGGAGCAGAATCATCTACCCTTGTCGTATAAATAGTGGAAGACTCATTTCCACATTCATCAGTTGCAGTCACTGTGATCATTGCATTACATGTACCAACTGTACTGGCTCCGTAAAGTATCGTAGAGGAACAATTATCCATAGTACTTGTCGCGGCTATGGCGTCTGCTTCAGCCTCTATCGCCGTTGAGTAGCAGGTAGCTATCACTCCGGTAATGATTATTGGGGCAGTCGTGTCTATCACTTCTATAATTTGGGTGCATTCCGAGACGTTTCCGCAAATGTCCGATACTGTCCAAATTCGGGCGATGGAATATGTCTGAGGACATGCGCTTGTTGTGATGGCATCTGTATAAACAATAGTCGGTGATGGTTCGCAATCATCGGTAACACTCACCGTGCCTGTATTGGCAGGTAGTGTACTTTCCGTGCATTGAATGGTTACATCCGATGGGCAAGTAATTACAAGTATCGAACATGAATCGCTGACCGTCACGACATTATTATGCAAGTCAATAGCTCCGGATGTTGAAAGTACTCTACCTAGCACAGAGGCGCCTTCCAATAAATGTATTGCCCCATTTGCAATGACTGTACCCTGGAAATTAGATAAATCACCAAGCTGAAAAACTCCATTAACTTGCCAGTAAACATTACACAACATGGCGGAATTAATCAAAACAATATTAGCGCCAACGCCGGTGCTAAAGGCACCATCCATCTGAAAAATAAATATTGCGTTAGGATCACCCTGCGCATCCAATATTAAATCTCCATTCAATGTCGTTGCTGCTCCGGTGCAATAAACATCCGGCGTCAATATTTGTCCGCTTCCTAATGTCACGCCCAATACAGTCACACAGGGAATACTCACCAGATCAGAATAAGCAGAGGCCACATCTATCGCTGCCTGCGCTGAAATTGGATCCGCGACATGAATACTTCCGATTAAAACGCCTGGTGGAAAACCAGTAAATGCACCTACATTGGTGCCAACATCTCCGGTCACTACTGAAGCGCCAAGTGCATCAAAGGCGCCAACTGCCGTAAATGCGGCAAAACCTGCAGTCGTACCTAAATCCGGAGCCTGACCGTAAGTAAGTTTGGGAATTAAAAAAAAGAGAATGAATAATAATGTAATTGGTGTTTTCATTATTAGGGATTTATTAAATATGAAATTTTTACTTAAGTGAATTCTAATTTGGTGCAGGTGCGCATAGTAAGGCGATGTCTTTTAAAGAGTGGATAATAATATATTACAGAATGACAGGACCCTGTATAAGCAAGGGGTTGGGTTGTACCAAGTCTCTTTCAATAAATAGAAAGAGAATCATAAATTAGTCCTCACTCGCTTTTGAAAAAACGTAGGTATTAATATAACCTGTTTAGGTCTTTATTCCAAATTGGGTCACTTTGGAATATTATTAGGGGTTCTGGTTTTCTACAATTCAAATGTATATGATTATATACTGAATAACCTTACAGAATAAAATAATAAATTAATATAATTCACACATTGAGGAAGCCTACACAGCACATGCAATTACCGATTGGAAGATTAAACCATCAGGTGGAGTAAAGCAATTCTATAAGACTTATGGGACCAGCAGATTACTTGATATCCAAGTAGGGCTTGACTTGCCACAGCCAGATTTGAATCGAAGCTATTCGCTTATAGACTTGGTTGAAGGATTTATGATGAGCCCTATTTCAGGGTCCAGACAGATTACAAATAGTGGAATGATCCGAATGGATCAATTTACTCTGGAGAAATTTGATTTAAAAAGAGGTATGTGCTATACTCCTTTTCTCTCTAGTCGATATAAATCACTTTTCTCCAGAACCTAAATCCTGCCCTGACTTCAAAAATCACATTTTTAATAAATGTTTCCTGAATAACAATGGGGGTGCCATTTCCATACTGATACCCAGTATTTTGACGGGGGATAAATATCTGAGCACTTAAATCCGGAGAAAAACCAATTTCGATGGTGGTACTGACCAACTCACTTAAAGGAAATTCAAAACCTATATCCAAGTTCAATCCATAGGTAACTTTGTTTTCTGAGGCTGCCAATCCTCTAAAGAAAATCCCGTATTTCGCATTCAGTGTATAGTCCAATCGAACGCCAAATCCATAGCTTAAAAAATTATCTCCTACTTCTTTTCTTTGCTTGATACCCAGGCCTAAGGATAGGTTGTGAAACTCCATTGCAGAGGACCTTCCTGGTTGCTCGTTTCCAGTATTTGGATCATAATAACCATAAGTATTGATGGCACTCCCCTTGACGTGATAACCCAATGATGCAAAAGCAGCATTGGGACTTATGTCACTACTGGACTCAATAACCGCCATGATATGATATCGAATGAAGGGATCTCTGCTAAAGCCATTGACAGTCTGCGTACTGAGTGTAGGTCCACCCATTATTGAATAAATAGCGCCTTGTCCGTCAGCAGACGATTTGAAAAAGAAGAAGAGTGTAAATAATAAAGCAATTTTATAGCTATCCTGTTTGCTCATTGGCAGATTAGTTTTTGTCCAACATGGATTGTATCCGCTGACAATTTATTCTTCTTTTTTAATTCATCCAAAGATAACCCATATCTACGGGCTATGCCAAACAAGGTATCACCTCTCACAACAATATGCCTTTGACCATTCGTTGTATCTTCTTCAGTATAGCTTTCTGTTGATGCCAAAAGGTTATTCGTGTAGGCTACACTGACCACCTCGCTGTTTTCCCTAACAGCATTGTATGGTGCTGGCATATCTTCTGTAGGTACTTCGTAAGGGTCTTGCGTTCTGATCTTGTGCTTTGCATTACCTTTTAAGTAGATCTTCTGATTGGGCTGAGGAACTTCATTCAATTGAAGGTGATTTCTTTTTAATAAAGCATCTAATTTGATACCATATTCCTGTGCTACGTAGGTCATGTCCTCTCCTTCTCTCAATACATGATACTTCCTTTTGCCCTTGTATTTCGATCGTTTTGCTTCAAGATAAACTTTACTATTTGTCTTGAGAAGTTGATCATTGGTAAATATATCATCATTGTATTTCCTGATTCGATTGGCTTTTACTTCATAACGATCAGCAAATCCGCGGGTATTGTCACCTTCAAAAGCGAGCGCATACTGTAATTCATTTTGATAAAGGATATGAAGCATTCCGGGTGAAACCTGCCTTTGTCTAATCGCTAACTGATTTTCATATTCATTGTCAAATCGATATAACTCATATTTATCAATCAGGGTGATCAATCGTGTAGCGTATTGTGGATCTGTCGCATAACCCGCTTTTGACAATCCCTTTGCCCAACCTTTATAATCTGTAATATCCAGGCTGAAAAGTGGCCCATATCTACCTGTTTTTCCAGAATCCGTCAGAAAGTCAGAATGTGCTTCATAACATTCCAGCACAGAATTAAACTCCCTGAAGCAGGATTTTACAAGCTTTCCGTTGTGATAATCATCATCTGCCCGATGATAGGTCTTTCCATTCCAACTGCCACCGCATTTAATGCCGAAATGATTATGGGCTTTAATCGCTAAAGTGCTATGTCCTGCATTTGATTCTAAAATAGCCTGTGCCAGCTTAATACTGGCCGGTACCCCTGAACGAAGCATTTCTGCAACCGCGATATCTTGATATTGTATGATATATGCCTGCCTATCCTGGGCAATACTATTTGCACAGGTTAATGCTAACAAGCTGATTATCATTAATTTATATAACATTTAACTAAAATTGGGTGCTTCAATACATATTATAAACTTATCTAATATCAAAAAACGCGCCAAAAATCGATACGTAGTCGATTTCAGCCCCTTTTGAAGGGTGCTAAAAGCCTATTAATATGTTAATACAGTTGGTTAAATGAAACCGGGTCACCACCTGACCCGCAATAGGAGAATTAGAATTTATTCAAAAAAAACGCAATCCGCCCAGATCGCTGCAATTAAGATGTCGATCGAGCAGAATAAGTCATTTTGCAAACTCCTTCGAAAAAACTACCTTGTCCTTTCAGCTATAAACGAGTGATGCGCACTTATTTATTTTAAAAAAGACGCCTAAATTTTTTATAAATCGATAATAAAACCAACTAGAAACACTTTTACTTTAACGGTGTTTACAGAGCTATGAAGGCATTAATCGCACACAACATCATTTCAAGGGTGTTATTGAGTTTCATCATCTTAGGGTTTCTGATCAGTTGTAAGGATTCCAATCCTTCTACTGATACCCTATCGCTCACAGGTGATCCCACCATTGATGCATTATCAAAAGCTATACAGGCTTCGCCCGATGATGTGAATCTATACCTTAAGCGAAGTGAAATATTTTATTCCCGTGAAGCCTATGACCAGGCTATCCGGGATTTGGCGATGGTCATGAAGCTAGATTCTACTAACCTCAGGGCACATCATTTGTTGGCAGATGTTTACCTGGATTCTTATCAATCCGGAATGGCTTTAAAGACGATGCAGCGAGCAGTGTCTTTATATCCCGATAGCATCAACACGAAACTCAAATTATCTGAATTCCAATTGATTCTTAAGCAATATGATCCGGCGCTAAGAACCATCGCTGATATCATGAAGATCAGACCGGGTGACCCGGAGGCATTGTTTATGTTAGGAATGATTTATCGCGATCAAGGGAAAACTGACCTTGCCATTGGTGCCTTTCAATCCGCTGTTGAGCGAAACCCGAATATGAGTGAGGCATGGGTTATTTTGGGGGACCTTATGGATAGAACACAAAATCCTTTGGCAAGTCAATACTTTGATAATGCGATAAAAGTAGATCCAAAGAACATTGCTGCATGGCACGCCAAAGCCTATTTTCTTCAGAATAATGACCAGCAGGCAGAAGCCCTTGAAATTTATAAACATATCCACACACTAGATAGTCAATATCCTGAGGCTTATCTCAATTCGGCTATTTTATTAATGTACCAGGATAGTCTGGATGCTGCGATGCGTGAACTTAATATCCTCAAGGAAATAGATCCTACAAATGCAGCAGCCTGGTTTTACATTGGGAAAGTTTATCAGTTTAAAGAAAAATTTGATAATTCAAAAGCCGCTTATGAGCAGGCTTTGAGACTAGACGAAAATTATGATCAGGCAGTAGATGCCTTACAAGAATTAAAAGGTCTTGAAGAATAATATCCTCACTACAAAGGATGTATGTGATGCTAATCATAAATGTGCCTTCGATAATGCTCAATAGGCCTTCCATCCTTCATCCGGTAACTGCCCATAGCATCAGCAGTCAAACAACTGTGAACGGGTAACCAAAAGGTAAGATCCCCCGGTTGATATAGTCCAAAAGTTTCTTCTGTACATTGTACAATGCCATGTTCCTGCGAAAGGGAAGCGATATATGGGTTAGTAACAACATTTTTTGTTGTCCATCCATCTTTGAGAAAATCTACCATTCGGCCATAACAGCTAACACCCTCTTTTACATTCAGGAATTCTTTTGAAAAATGAACAGCTCCCCCATAGATAATCCACTGATGCCGGTCAGGATGAACTGCGACTACAGGACATGCCATTACAACGGCAATATCATCTAATGTGCATGCCCCAATTTCTTCCTGCATCAAATCATAAAAGACGAAATTACCCGGTCTTAGTTCGTCTACTTCCCCTAATTGCTCAACCATAGACGCCCCCGGAGTATCCCCGAGCGAAATTTCAATACCCGGATGGTTTGAAATATATGCTGCTTTCAAGTCTATCAATATACGTAACGATTCATTATAAATAGACTCCACCTCTCCCACACTTCTACTGGTATAACTATGTCCGGCGTGTGCCAGAAACCCTCTGAATTGTAAATGCGGATAATGCTGAATTCGTTCGATGATATGATCAATGTCAATTCTTGCCTGACTCGCTAAACCAGTTCTATGTGTTCCAACATCAATTTTTATCCAGAGCGCTATCGTGTGATGCGTATTCTTTCCAAGGTCATCAACAGTTTTGGGGTCAAGCACCAGAAGACCAAGATTAAGGGACTCTGACAAGGTCCTTATTTGATTTAATTCAAGAATATTAAGCGGAAAGGCAACAGTGATGTCCTGCCACCCGAACTGGCTGAAATAGTGTGCCATACTGAGCGAAGAAACAGTAATCTTTTTTACACCGAGAGCGCTAAACCACTCCCCGATATGTCCTGATTGATGTGTTTTAAAATGTGGACGAAAGGCGATGCCTTGTGCCTTTAATTTGTCCAGCATACGGATTATATTTCGCTGGCATTTCTCTTGATCAAGTATCAATGTAGGTTTTGAAATTGATTCCATATGCTTATAAACATTTTAGCGTTTCAAACTACTTTCTCCGATTTTGACTCACCATCCGAGCGTCATGGAACTGCGGTAATCAACTTATTGCCCAGTGAAAGATTCTACAGAATCTTTGCATAAAACAATTTTGGACAATCACTTGCTTTAGCGAACTCAGTAATTCTTATCCTTTCCTCTTCCGAACTCTTCTGTTGTAATTAGATCAACGAACGTAATGCTTATTCCGTTGAATCTGAAAAAATAAGAGTTCATTCAGGGCCAAAATAGCTGATTTTTCTAAAAGACTTATTGAATTTCATTAATTAAAGATATATTTGTCTTTTATTATCCACACCGCTTATAGTAACACTCATTTGGCTCATTTGAGTTTGTTGGTATTGTTATGTCAACTCCGGGTTTTTATTTTAAAATCCACCTCAAGGACTGGTGAACGAGTGCAAGGGTATTTGGCCATCCCATCCATCCAGTGGGATACAAACACCAACCTTTTATAAGCATGAATTTCATATTTAGCATTCAATAATTTATTGATGGAATCTAACTCCAAGGCAAAAGCCAATGATGCCAATGGCACGACGAAGAGTATGTCGTATATCATGAACACCAAAAACTGGTGGGGACCACTTACGTTTATTCTCGTCATAAGCCTTTTAGGTGTGGGCATGATTGGGTTTCAAACGTATAATGATGCACCACCAATGACGGGATTTGTCTCCGATGATGGAGATATGCTGGCTTCAAAGGAATCAATTATCGCCGGACAGATCGTCTTTCATAAGTATGCCTTAATGGAGTATGGTAGTTTTTTTGGGGATGGGGCACAACGCGGACCAGACTTCACTGCTGAAGCACTTCATTTGATGACTGTATACATGAATGAATTCAACATCGAAGCATTTTCAAAAGAAAATAGTCGAGCCCCAAATGATCTTGAAGCACGAATCATCGGCGAACAAACAAAGACCAAATTAAAAGAAAATCACTATAAAAAAGAAAGCAATTCAGTGGCCTTATCCCCGGACCAGACCTATGCTTTTAACAGGTTGAAAGATTACTATGTCGATCTTTATATAGATAAAAACACAACCAAGAGTTTTCCTCCAGTCGGCTACATAGCTGACAAGCAAGAAGTAGCTAACCTAAGCGCCTTCTTCTATTGGGGGGCTTGGGTCTGCGTTACGCAACGTCCGGGAAGTCAAAACAGCTACACACATAACTGGCCTTTTGATCCTCAGGCAGGCAACACTCCAACTTCACCAGTAATTGTTTGGAGCGTACTTGGTCTGCTTGGATTTGTTTTGACTTGTGGTTTTGTCCTGTACTATATTGGCCAGTACAACCAATTATCCAACAAATTTTTCAAGCCTCCGGTACGGGATTTATTTACAATTGAAAAAGTCAGAAATTATGCGCCTAGTCAGACTCAAAGAGCAACATTTAAGTTTTTCTTCGTGGCCATTCTTTTATTCTTTTTACAAGTCTGTAGCGGGGTGGTCACCATCAACGATTTTGTAGACTTTCTCGGTTATGTCGGTATACATATTGCAGGCGAAGTTCCGGTAACCATTTCGCGAAGCTGGCATATTATGTTATCCCTATATTGGATTTCTACATGCTGGATCGCTTCCTCGATTTTCATTCTCCCAATCTTATCTAAAAAAGAAATTCCCGGGCAATTAAGACTGATCAATATCCTGTTCATTATGCTCTTTGTGCTTGTCGGTGGATCATTGACTGGTATGGTGATGGGCCCATTGGGTTTGATGGGGAAATGGCACAACTTTCTGGGTCATCAGGGCTGGGAATTTGTTGACTTTGGCAAAGCATATCAAATGTTGTTGATGGTTATATTTATTCTATGGGGAATTGTTGTTTATCGCGGCATTAAACCATCCCTTATCAAACATGAGCCATGGAATCTTCCTAACTGGATATTGTATTCCGTGATAGGTATTCCAATTTTATTTATTTCAGGTTTCGTAGCGCGCCCAGAGACTAATTTTGTCATTGCCGATTTCTGGCGATGGATGGTCATCCATATGTGGGTGGAAGCATTCTTTGAAGTTTTCATTACAGTGATTGTGAGTTACCTCATGGTACTCATGGGCCTGGTCAGCCGGCAAGCGGCAATTCGCGTTGTTTATTTCGCCACCATTCTATTTTTAGGGACAGGGCTGTTAGGCATCTCCCATAACTTTTACTGGAATGCAAAGCCTGTGGCGACTATGGCATTAGGCAGTGTATTTTCTACTTTGCAATTTGTTCCTTTAATTCTCCTGACGGTAGAGGCCTGGCGTTTTAAAAATATGCCTAAACTAGCCGTTGGTGATGTGGCCTATAAGGATCTTGGCGCGTTTGGTTTTCCTGAAGTATTCTTGTTTCTCATTGCGGTTAACTTTTGGAATTTTTTTGGTGCCGGTGTCCTTGGCATTATCATCAATCTTCCGATCATGAATTACTTTGAGCATGGCACTTATCTGACAATCAATCATGCGCACGCCGCCCTCATGGGTGTTTATGGCAATATATCACTGGCCGCTTTTCTTTTTGCTTCTAAATTGTTGCTCAAACCAGACCATTGGAGTCCGCGAATTATTAAGACATCATTCTGGTGTATCAATATTGGCCTTATGTTGATGGTTGTGTTGGATCTTTTCCCTGCAGGTATCTTCCAATTCAAATCTGTCGTGGACAATGGACTTTGGTATGGCCGATCAGCCTACTTTATCGAAGGAGGGACTTTTCAAATGTTTACTTGGTTGCGCGGCATCGGTGCAAGTGTATTTTTATTTGGTGGCGTCATTCCGCTAGTTTGGTTTGTGATCAGCAGAATGAAATCTGTAAAAGCCTTCGACCCGGAAGCATCCAATGCATTCCTCGATAGTGAAAATACAAATTTGGTCATACCGGAAAGCGAATAAGTATCCTAATAAAAAAGCATTCTTTTAAAAAAGCATTTTTAATTTTTTGATAAAGCCTCGAAAACTCCTCGGGGCTTTATCTTTAGCTGCTAAACGACTTCAATGGTAAAAAGCAAAACAATCTATACTTGATTCCTTACTTTCAGTAATCATATCAAGATTCTAATACAAAGACGACTAATGAATAAGGGTATACTCACAATGATATTGATGGCTTTTGCCCAATTGCTCTCAGGGCAAAATATAATGATCAGTGATCAGGGCTCACCAAATGAACCATCTATTATGATGGATCCACAGAATCCAAATGTGATCCTTGCCGGTGCTAACATCAACAAATACTATATAAGTTTGGATACAGGTCGGACATGGACCAAAAAAGCCTTACAGTCTTCATTTGGTGTTTGGGGTGATCCGGCGATTGCTGTTGATAAACATGGCGACTTTTATTTCTTCCATCTCTCGAATCCACCTGGTGGAAACTGGATCGATCGAATTGTTTGCCAAAAAACTTCAGACCGTGGAGACACATGGAATGATGGATCATTTACTGGATTAAATGGCACTAAAGCACAAGACAAACAATGGTTTGCTTTTGACCCTGATGACAATACGATCTACCTCACCTGGACACAATTCGATGACTACGGCAGCAGCAATCCATTAGACAGTAGTTCGATACTTTTTTCAAAATCAACGGATGCAGGCGCATCCTGGTCACCAGCAAAGCGTATCAATAAAGTAAACGGTGATTGTATAGATAGTGATGACACTGTAGAGGGCGCTGTACCTACTATTGGGCCAAATGGTGAAGTCTATGTGGCCTGGGCTGGTCCTGAAGGGATCGTATTCGATCGCTCACTTGATAAAGGAGAGACATGGCTAGATGATGAAATTAAGATTGATCCGATGCCTACCGGTTGGGATTACAAAATATCTGGTATAACCCGATCTAATGGATTACCCATTACTATTTGTGATTTAAGTGATGGCCCTCATCGCGGTACTATTTACGTTAACTGGTCCGATCAAAGAAATGGAAGCACTGATACAGATGTCTGGCTTTCAAAATCTGAGGATGGCGGGGATACATGGTCAGCACCTGCTCGTGTCAATGATGATGGTCCAGGTAATCAACAATTTTTCACGTGGATGGCGATTGACCAAACTACAGGCTATCTGTATTTTGTATTTTATGATCGTCGGGATCATAATGGGGATTCCACCCACGTTTATTTGGCTTTATCTCAAGATGGAGGAAACACATTTCTCAATCGACGCATTAGCGAACAACCTTTTGTCCCAAACGATGGTGTTTTTTTTGGGGATTATACAAATATCACAGTACACAATGGAATCGTCCGCCCTATTTGGACCAGGCTACATGAAGGCGTACTGAGCATATGGACACATCTCACCACCATGAATGATGTGATTACTTCTTCAAACGATTATACGCCTGATGTACCGGATATTGATCTTAAAAACTATCCAAACCCGACTTCCAACAGGGTGTATGTCTCCTACAAAATACGCGACAGATCAAATGTTAGTCTATCCGTATTGGATATCAATGGTGCTATAGTACAGGTAATCCTTTCTGATCAAAAAAGAGGGTATGGGAAATATATAGAAGAGATAAATCTTAAGGAATTGAATATCAACTCAGGCACTTATTTCATTTATCTTGAGATTGACGGAAAAATGCATACGAAGAAACAGGTAGTCGTTGAATAACAGAGGTGAAATCTATAGGTACTACATCACGAGAAGGCTTCCATCTGTTCGGACAATTCCAGCCAGGTGGTTTCCACCTCCTTTAGTTTAGAAACGGTCTCTTTTAAATCTTTATCCCATTTTTGCAAATCATCGAGATTGGGTTCAGGCAATAAAAAGTTTTCCTCCAGTTTTTTCTTTTTTTCTTCTAATTGTTCGATGGCTTTTTCTGCCCGACGTAAAGATTTTCGTACTTCGTTTCGATCACTGACGGTATTATCTTCTTTGGGTTTGGTCTTCACTTCCGTAGTGGTATTCTCCGCAGCTAACTGGCTGTCTTTCCAGACACTGTAGGCAGAATATCCCCCAGGATAATCTTTGATGACGCCATCCCCTTCAAACACAAAAATATGATCCGCCAATTTATCCAGCATATACCGATCGTGTGAAGCGAGGATAAGGACGCCTGGATATTCCATGAGAAAATCTTCCAGTACATTGAGCGTGATGATATCCAAATCATTGGTAGGCTCATCGAGAATAAGCATATTCGGATTGGCCATCAGAATAGTGAGTAAATAGAGGCGTCTGCGCTCTCCTCCACTAATCTGAGAATAATAAACTTGCTGTTGCGGTCTTGGAAACAAAAACCGTTCAAGCAGTTGTTCTGCAGAAAGTTTACCGCCTCCTTTTAATGGAATATAATCTGCGATATCACGGACAATATCAATTAAGCGTTTGTCCGTAGGAACATCTAAGCCATCTTGCTGCATGTGGCCAATACGAAGTGTCTCTCCATGAACGATTTTTCCCTGTGTCGGGCTAATCTCCCCGGTGAGCAGAGAAATAAAAGTGCTTTTGCCTGCCCCATTTGGTCCTATGATACCTACTCTATCCTGTTTAGGGAATTTGAAATCAAAACCTTTTATTAACCAATTATCTGGTGTGTAATAAAATCCCAGATTATGGCATTCCAAAATCTTTGATCCAAGTCGGTGCATATCAATTTGCATCTTCACACTATCCTGGTACAATACTCTTGCTGCTGCAGCCTTGACATGTTCAAAATTATCGACTCTGGCCTTATTCTTAGTGGTTCGCGCTTTCGGCATTCTTCTAATCCAGTCAAGCTCTTTTTTCATTAACTGTTTCGCTTTCTCCTGAGAAGAAATCATGTTTTCACTTAACAGTGCCTTTTTTTCAAGATACGTTGAATAATTGCCTTGAAAGGATCTCAGCTTACCTCGTTCAAGTTCAATAATCTGATTACAGACCCTATCCAAAAAGTATCTGTCGTGTGTGACTGTTAAAAAGGTTCTGTCCGGATGTTGAAAATAAGTCTCCAGCCATTCCACCATCGCCATATCCAGGTGATTAGTTGGCTCATCGAGTACAAGGACATCTGGCCGGGCCAAAAGCACCATTGCCATCGCAAGGCGTTTTTTCTGCCCTCCTGAAAGCTGACTGATTGGCTTTTCGAGATCAAGGAGATGTAATTGATGCAGCATCTGCATGATCGTGGATTCAATATCCCAGGCATGGTGATCATCCATGCTTACAGCTGCCTTTTCAAGCGCTGATGAATCGGTGGACAACATCGCTTGATGATGGTCGCCCCATGCTTTAATCTCTGGCAGGTCGATGCTCATAATCGCATCCCGAATCGTATCGCCCGATTCGAATTCCGGCTCCTGATCCAGGTAACCTATCCGAACATTTGGCGCTAAGAGGATTCTGGGGTTTTCTCCTTCAGGGGATATCTGCCCGCAAAGGATCTTCATCAAGGTGGTTTTACCACTACCATTCTGTGCAATCAGTGCAATCTTATCTCCCTGATTGATTTTTAGATCAACCTTGTCCAAGAGTACCTTCTCTCCATATGATTTGGAGATAGCCTCCATTGTGACACAATTCATTGCCGCAAAGGTAACGTATTGCAGATGGCATCTGCAGGAATAAAAAAAGGGGAAGGGGTGAGACAAAAAAATGGGGGGATTTCGGGACTAATTTGTTTCTATGTGTGCCTTGGGGAATTGCTTAAATTTTTTAATTATGCTTAGATCACCTGAAAGGTCTGTTTTTTCTACGCCGGAGTAAAAAATATGAGAAACCCGACAAAGGCTGCCAGCATGACCAATATCAGCCAGAACCTCATATCTGAAAGAAATGAATCTTGCGGAACAAAATTCTTTTTTGTTGTAATGCGATCTTTAACCTCCATTTCACCCCGTATTTAAATATGGATCTTAGTTTTAGTTTCCTTGTGTATGCCAATAGACTTTCAAAAAGGATACCATATAGATTTAGCATAATATGATTTATGGGTGTAAAATGGTAGGTTGATGTATAACCCTTTGATTAACAAATCAAATAAGCGTTACGGATTATTAAGATGTGTTTTGAAAAAAAATTTCAGAAATCAGTATTGTAGCCATTATAAGCGCAATACCGCTGATATAAGAAATTGTATAATATTTAGATATAGGTGAAAAAAGAATTCTATTTATCCCAATCCCTTCAATATCATTTTTACCAGAGAAGGTCCGGAATAGATCAACCCGGTATATACTTGTACCAGGTCAGCGCCCGCATCAAGGTGCTTTTGAGCACTTTTAAAATCTTCTATCCCTCCGACACCAATAATAGAGAATCGGTTATCACTCTTTTCTTTAAGGTATTTAACCACTGAAACTGCCTTATCGGATACCGGTCTACCACTAAGCCCCCCGGCACCAATCGCCTGGACAACTGATGTTGCTTCTAAAAGATTATCACGCGTGATGGTCGTATTGGTGGCGATAATACCCGCAAGCTTCGTCTCCAATACAATTTCAATGATTTCATCGAGTTGCTGCTCCGTGAGGTCCGGGGCTATTTTTAAAAAAACAGGTTTCGATTGGCGATTATTTGCTTGTAAAGTGGACAAGAGATTTGTCAGGGGTTCTTTTTCTTGCAGCGAACGCAGTCCGGGTGTATTTGGCGAAGACACATTAACCGTAAAATAATCTACCAACTCATATAATCTTTTAAAACTAATAAGGTAGTCGTCAGTTGCCTTTTCAATAGGCGTGTCTTTATTCTTTCCAATATTTGCCCCAACGATGAGTCCTTTAGGCTTATGCATACTGAGGCGCTGTGCCAATACTTCTACTCCATCATTATTAAAACCCATTCTATTAATCAATGCATTTGAGCTCACCAATCGAAAAAGGCGAGGTTTTGTATTGCCTGGTTGAGGTCTTGGCGTGATGGTCCCTACTTCGATATGGCTAAATCCCAGAACAGCCATAGCATTTAGATAAAGCCCATTTTTATCAAAGCCTGCGGCCAGGCCAACGGGATTGAAAAAATCCATGCCGGCTACACGTCGTTGGAATGATGGCTTATGCTTTTGAAATATTGATTTAAGTAGTGCTTTAGCCCCTGGTATCTTCAAAAACAACATCAGGCACCACATCGTTAGGTGGTGGGCTCGCTCAGGGTCAATTCGATACAGAAAAAATGTTAAAAACCGGTACATGGCTGTAAGATAGGCACACCGTAAATATTTCGTCATAATTAGCGCTAATCCGCAAAAAAGTTCTTTTAAAATAGATTAAGAATAAATCCTCTGCAATGATTTATTCTGTAATTTTGAGAGAAACACTAAACAACCTAGCCCATGCGCACGCCAATAATATTCATTCTGTTGTTTCTCAGTACTACATCCTTATTAAGTCAGGAAGGCAACCAAAACACGATGACGGTCAAAGTCAATGATACGGAGTACAAGACAGAACCTCATCGGGTCAAAATAGGGCGGCATGGCTATATCACCGGCAATTCCATTAGTCCGGATATCTCCTTGCGTATCTGGTTTGGCTCATATGATGGAGAAGACCTCAATGAACCCGGTTCCTATTTGGTCATTGGAGAGGATGAAAACTATGCTAAAGATGATAGTATATATGCTGCCTATCTAACCGGCAAATTTAAAGGCCTGGCGTACGTGAAGTATGTAGAAGAAACAAAATCGCCTCGTATGGAATACCATGTAGGGGAGTCCGTTTATTCCGGTGAAACAGTTGACGTCACTATAGGGGATGATGGTTTCCAGGAAATCAAATTCAATGTTAAACTGGTTGGTTCTACGTGGTCGGAAAAAACTTCTGCTACAGCTTTTGGTGGGTTAGGACGACTAAAAACAAAACTTACTAATAAAGCTGTTACCGGGGCCTCTGGCTATGAGCAGAATATTGATCCGGAGGGCGCAGGGTATAAAAAACAAAAAGAACTTGACACGATCACATTGTCCGATGGTAAAGTTCGTATCAAAATAAATAAAAATTAATCCTCTTGATCAGGGATGAGGTCGAGTTTTTCTCTGAGGGTAGCCATCAGCGGATTCTTTTTTGTTAATAATTCGAATTTTTCACGATCAGATAAAAGTTTCTTAGGCTTATCAAGTTCCCGGCTATTATCCAATACAGGATCGATTTCAATTATTATTTGTAAATCCGGGACTCGAAATATTTCTCTAAGGCCGTCAAGCAATCCGGTTTCCGCCGTAAATCTATTCTTACCGGTCTGATGACCCGTTCTGATTCTAATAGTTTTCTCATCACCTAATTCCAGAATGGACTCCTTCATTGATTGCTTAAAGGACGGAGAAGAGTGTTTTTCTAAGTATCCATCCCAAAAACCCTGAAGTGGTGGAAGCGTCAATTTAGGGACTTTCTTTTTCTCCTCCTCATGAAGGTGTTCAGCTTTCTGTCGTAGCTTTCCTAATCCTTTTAGCGATGGTATTGATGGGTCTCCCTGATGGCCTGTTGTGCTTTTCTTTTCGGGTGTTGCTGAGGCGCTTAAACCATTTTCTTTTTCTTTTACAGCTACCTGGTCATTCGTTGAAATAGCCTCAGTAGATGAAGCATCCGCAGCTACATTTGGTAATTCCTCTACAGCCTTTTTGTTGGTGTTAGGAGAATCTGAAGATTTCCCTATTGGCTCAATTGGCTTGAGCTTTTTTTTTTCAGCCGATGGGGTGGCTATTGGTTCATTTTCGACACGGCGATGCATAAAGCACATCCGAACTAATGCCATTTCGATATGCAACCACTTATTTAATGCTCTGCTATAAGTAATTTCGCTTTGGTTGGCAAGATCCAGGTAGGTAATCAATGTGGATTTGCGAATAGCTTTAGCCTGATCCAGATATCGTTGCTTAATTTTATCGCCATGTGTTAGTATAGCAGCTGTTGCTGTATCCTTACACAATAATACATCGCGCAAATGTTCGGAATAACCGGATATAAAAGCTTCCCCGTCAAAACCTCTTTGCTGGATGTCTGCCAATGTCAGAAAGACCTCCGTCATATCTTCTCTCATGAGTGCATCCGTCATTTTGAAAAAATAATCATAGTCCAGCAGCTGAAGGCTCTCCATTACACCCTCATACGTAATCACTCCTTTGGACTGACTGGCAATTCTGTCAAACAAGGACAGGCAATCACGAAGTGAACCATCTCCTTTTTGGCTAATGATGACGAGTGCATCATCTTCCGCCTTCATCTTCTCCGCAGTACAAATTGTCTTGAGGTGTTCAACGATCTCCGGTACCGGAATCCTCCTAAAATCAAAAGATTGACATCTTGATAAGATCGTTGGCAGAATCTTATGCTTCTCCGTCGTGGCAAGAATAAACTTTACATAAGGTGGAGGCTCTTCCAAGGTCTTAAGAAAAGCATTAAATGCTGCGGAACTAAGCATATGCACCTCATCAATGATATATACTTTGTATGTACCCTGAGAAGGAGGAATACGAACTTGCTCTACGAGTGCTCTAATATTTTCAACAGAGTTATTGGAGGCGCCATCAAGTTCAAAAATATTAAATGAACTGTTGATATCAAATGCCTTGCATGAGTCACAAACATTACAAGATTCTCCTGTTGTGGTGAGATTTTCACAGTTTATTGCTCTGGCAAGAATTCTGGCTACGGTTGTTTTTCCCACTCCTCGGGGACCACAAAAAAGGTACGCGTGCGCCACCTGGTTTGAAAGCAGGGAGTGCATCAGCGTATCTGTGACATGCTGCTGACCAACTACACTATCAAATGTGTTGGGTCTGTACTTTCGTGCTGAAACAATATATTGACTCATACCTGTTGTGGGAAGGCAAAGGTAAGAGATTCTACGGTCAATCCCAGAATATCTACCGGCCATTATAGAAGGAGTGTGTGGATGTTAGTTCCACATAATCAGGTCTTTATGACAACATTATGGGCAGTTTGGTCAAAGCACATTTTTAAGCAAAAGGAAAAGCCAATGAAATTTCGATTTCAGATGAACTTCCTTTTGGCAAAAGAACGATCTCAAAAAACGCCTTCAAGGCCTTACCTTTGGCATCATAACATAAAGTAAGTGCTTCATCTTTTGACGAATAGATTTGTTTATAATGAAGCGCCCGGTGCTTAAGTAGTCCGGTATTTTGATTCACAACTTATGAAAATAGCTATTGCCCAATTAAATTATCTCATCGGCGATTTTGAAGGCAATCTTCAGAAAATGCTTGATGTTGTTGAAAAAACAAAGAAGGAAAAAGCAGATATTGTCGTTTTTGGTGAACTGTCAACAACAGGTTATCCTCCACGAGATTTTCTGGAATTTAGAGATTTCATTCGGTTAGCTGAAGATTCAATAAAACGGCTGACCGAAGCTTCCGCCGGAATTGGGATAGTCGTTGGTAGTCCTACCGTGAATCCGGTCCCGGAAGGCAAAGATCTGTATAATAGCGTCTACTTTCTGTACGATCTGGAGGTTTTGCATGTCCAGCATAAAACACTGCTCCCTACCTACGATATATTTGATGAGTACCGATATTTTGAACCCGCCCATGAACATAAAACTGTCATGTTTAAAGGCCATCGGATAGCTTTGACAGTGTGCGAGGATCTATGGAATGTTGGAAATGAAAACCCACTGTACACGGTATGCCCAATGGATCGCATGATGTCCGAGCATCCTGATTTGATGATCAATGTGTCAGCATCACCTTTTGATTATGATCACGCCGCCGATCGCATGGAAGTCTTGCTGACTAATGTCAAGCGTTATAAAATCCCCTTATTCTATTCGAATATATGCGGTGCGCAGACAGAAGTTATTTTTGATGGCGGATCATTAGTTTTTTCTCCGGATGGATCCGTATATGATGAACTCCCCTATTTTAAGGAAGAACTCCGCTATTATGAATTGGAGGAAGTAATCAAAGGAGGGTATCAGCGAGAACAGTCGAAAGTAAAAATGCCCCTAATCCATGATGCCATCATTCTAGGGCTCAAAGATTATTTTGGCAAACTGGGTTTGAAAAAAGCTATTATTGGCTTAAGTGGCGGAATTGATTCGGCCGTAACGGCCGTCTTGGCGACCAGGGCGCTGGGTAAAGAAAATGTCAGAGTGGTGCTTATGCCAAGTGCGTATAGTTCTGCACATAGTGTTGATGATGCAAAAGCACTGGCAGAAAATTTAGGCATTCGCTATGACATTATCCCTATTGCTGCTCCATATAATAGTTTCATTGAACTACTTTCTGACGTTATGGAAGGAAAGCCTTTTGATGTCACTGAAGAAAACATACAGGCCAGATGCAGAGGGCTTATACTTATGGCGATTTCTAATAAGCACGGCTATATTTTATTAAACACCACCAATAAGAGCGAGATGGCTGTGGGTTATGGCACTTTGTATGGTGATTTAGCCGGAGGACTTTCTGTGATCGCTGATGTCTATAAAACAGACGTCTATCGCCTGGCAAACCTAATAAACAAAGACGGTGAAGTCATCCCAAAAAATTCTATTACAAAACCACCAAGTGCTGAGTTACGCCCTGATCAAAAAGATAGTGACAGCTTGCCGGAATATGACATACTCGATCCGATTCTGCACATGTATATAGAAGAACGTCTGGGACCTCAGGAAATAATTGACAAAGGTTTTGACGAAAAACTAGTGCATCGTATTTTACGGCTCGTCAATCAAAGTGAATTTAAAAGACATCAAACGGCTCCCGTCATTCGGGTATCACCAAAGGCCTTTGGTGTCGGGCGCAGAGTACCAATTGTTGGAAAATATTTAAGTTAGTAATCAGATTACATTTAGATCAAGACAAACTATGAATTGTATTATTAGAAAATTAGGCTATTTCACTTTTATCATTGTGATGCTTACGATCGCAATGTCAAGTTGTAATAGTGAATCAAAGGATGACGGTCAGCAGGATTATCGCCTGACAGCATCGGCATCCATCTTAAGCGAAGTCAATGCTAACAGACCCAACTGGAATATAGCTGAGAAAACAGAAGGACCGGTAGATATAATTGTGGAAGACAGCTTGATTTCTATTCGGCATGATGCTTATGCCAGTGAGGAAATCGTTACCTATTATCTGCAAACAGATAAAAAAATAAAGAAACTTAAATCCAGTCGGATCGAAATTGCTGAAGTTATTTACCTCGAAAAATCATTAATTGTAAACTCGATAACAGACAAAAACACGCTTTTCTTTTCGTTAAATACAGTTTCTTCTCCTGATTACCTTGAAACCATGAAAGGTGTAAAAACCTATTTAGGTTTTGGGTTGGCCGCCAGAAAAGTAACTAAAGGAATGTTATCAGTAAATGCTTACTACTGTGATTGTGTACCTGCAGGATATCCTGAGGGAGGGTGCCCAAAAAGTGATGCATTGTCCTTGGATTGTACAGCCTCAAATGAACATGGTAGCTGTAAAGTCTTCTGTACAGGTCAGACATTTGCCTGTTGTGGAAAAAGGGGGCAATAGAAAATAAAAAAGGCTTGTTAAACAAGCCTTTTTTATTTAGAATATTACTTTTTAAGTAAGTCCCTAATTTCTATTAACAACTCTTCCTGACTAGGCCCTGATGGCGCTGGGGCCGCTGCTTCTTCCTTCTTTTTAGTAGCATTGAAGCTTTTGACAATGAGGAATAAAATCCATCCGATTAATATAAACTTAATCGTTGCGGCTAAAAACTTACCATATTTTACCACGCCCCAAACGAGTTCTCCGATATTCTCAACGCCGGCAGCTTCCATAGCTGGAGCAAGTAGTAGGGGAGTAATAATATCATCTACTAATGATGAAATGATAGCGCCAAAAGCAGCCCCCAGAATAAAAGCTACGGCCAGATCGATAACATTTCCCTTCATCACGAAGGCTTTAAATTCCTTAAGCATAGTTAGTCTTTTTGTTAATTAAATAATAGTGGTCAGCCATTACAATTACTATTAAGGCTATCAGGCGTTACTTATTTCTTCTCTGATTTTATTCAATGCTGATCCTGCTTTGACCCATTCTGCTTGTTGGTCATTGTATCCGTGCAAAACATCAAAAGTATCCTTCGTACCATCGGCATGATTTAGTCTGATTTTTAGCGCTGACTTAGAATTGAAATTTTCGAAGCCAAGGATATCCACCAAATCGTCTTGTCGGACAAGATCATAATCTGACGGATTGACAAATGTCAAGCCCAACATACCTTGTTTTTTCAAATTAGTTTGATGAATTCTAGCAAATGATTTTACCACAATGGCTTTTACACCAATATGCCTTGGTTCCATAGCAGCATGCTCTCTGGATGATCCTTCACCGTAATTCTCTTCGCCAAAGACAATAGTAGAAATACCATTCTTCTTATATAATCTGGCTGAGTCTGGTACTCCAAGATACTTCCCATCTTGATAGTTGATGACTTTATTGGCTTCATCATTAAATGCATTGATAGCCCCTATAAAGCAATTGTTCGAAATATTTTCGAGATGGCCTCTATACTTTAACCAAGGTCCGGCCATTGAAATATGGTCTGTTGTGCATTTGCCTTTGGCCTTTAAGAGCACTCTCATGTTTTGGACCTGATCATTTGTGATAGGTGTAAAAGGAGTAAGCAACTGAATCCGATCTGAAGCAGGATCTACTTCAATATTGATTCCTGAGCCATCAGTAATAGGTCCTTGAAACCCTGTTTCTTCTACATCAAACCCTTGCGGAGGTAATTCCACTCCTACCGGTGGGTCGAATCGGACTTCTTCACCATCTTCATTGATTAACGTATCTGTTAATGGGTTGAAAGACAAATTTCCAGCGAATACGAGCGCAGTGACCAGTTCAGGTGATGCAACAAATGCATGGGTTGATGCATTACCATCATTGCGTTTTGCAAAATTTCTGTTAAAGGAAGTAATGATCGAGTTTCTTCTTTTTGGGTCATCCATATGTCTTGCCCATTGTCCAATACATGGCCCACAGGCATTCGCTAATACTAATCCGCCTACATCTTCAAACACTTTTAGCATGCCATCTCTTGCTACAGTAAACCGGATTAGTTCCGAGCCAGGAGTTACCGTAAACTCCGATTTTACTTTAAGTTTTTTCTCTTTAGCCTGCTTGGCAATAGAGGCCGCCCTTGAGATATCTTCGTAAGATGAATTCGTGCAAGAACCAATCAACCCAACTTCCAGTGCTTCAGGGTAATCGTTGTCCGCAACGGCGGCTGCAAACTTACTTATTGGCCATGCCAAATCGGGTGTATACGGACCATTTACGTGGGGCTCTAATGAATTCAAATCCACTTCAATGACCTGATCAAAATATTTGCCCGGATCAGCGTAACATAATGCATCCCCGGTAAGATCTTCTGCTATTGAATCTGCCAAAGCCGCCACATCTTCTCTTCCAGTCGCTTTTAGAAAACGGGACATGGACTCATCATAACCAAAAGTGGAAGTGGTGGCGCCAATTTCAGCACCCATATTACAAATAGTACCTTTTCCAGTGCAGGACATCGACTGTGCGCCTTCTCCGAAATATTCTACTATGGCTCCGGTTCCTCCTTTTACGGTTAATATACCTGCCACTTTCAGAATAACATCCTTAGGTGACGCCCATCCGCTTAATTTGCCTGTCAAGTGTATCCCAATAAACTTTGGCATTTTTAATTCCCAGGGCATTCCTGCCATAACATCGACGGCATCAGCTCCTCCTACGCCAATGGCCAGCATCCCTAGCCCACCTGCATTTGGTGTATGGCTATCAGTACCAATCATCATCGCACCTGGGAAAGCATAATTTTCCAGAACTGTTTGATGAATAATCCCAGCTCCGGGATTCCAGAAGCCTATTCCATATTTATTTGAAACTGAAGAAAGAAACGAGTAAACTTCTGAATTGACGGTAACAGCACTTTTCAGATCTGCATTTGCTCCTGTTTCTGCAAGTATAAGGTGATCACAGTGCACTGTCGACGGAACAGCTGTTTTCTCCATTCCACACATCATAAACTGAAGGAGCGCCATCTGGGCGGTAGCGTCCTGCATGGCGACACGGTCAGGGGCGAAAAAAACATAATCCTCTCCTCGTTTAAAGTCTTTTAGGGGCGAATCAGCATGAAGGTGGCTAAACAATATTTTTTCAGAAAGCGTCAATGGACGCCCAAGAGCGGTTCTTGCTTTATTCACTTTATCAGGCAGTGCAGTATAGACCGCCTTAATCAAATCAAAATCAAAAATCATATTCTATAGTTATGTTGCTTAATATACATAATAACGAAAGCACAAAAGTAATGTTCTGAAATTAACTAACCATCAACTTTCGAGGCGATCGATCAATCGGCCTGAAATTTTAAGGAAATCCATTTCGGTAATGATCCCAATAAGCTCTCCATTTTGAATGACAGGCAGGCAACCTATTAGGTTTTTGCGCATGATGCTCATCGCTTCATGAATTGTGGCGTTTGGCCCTATTGTCAACGGATTGCTATTCATAATATCTTTCACTGTATACACAACCTCCTCTTCACCTTGTCGTTGGTTTTTCCTTTTGAGCATATGTCTTAACACAATTCTTAAGGTGATCAGTCCAATCAATTTTCCAGCTTTATCTTCTACAGGTGTATATCGAATCTTTCGCCAATCCATCATATCCACTACGAGATCAATGATATCATCCTTGTGAACAGTAAATAGGTCAGTAGTCATAAACTCACTTACTTTGAGGTTACTTGGCCGGTATTCTTTAAGATCCGTGAGTTCCGGACTTTTCCATTTATGCACCGGGACGCCGGATTTTTCATTGACACTCATAGCGTAGGTGAGCACTGTCAATGCTTCATCTTCTGTGGTCTCCTTTTTCAATTTAGTATAGGATCGGAGAGCCCAACGCGCACCATTCATATGTTCTTTGGCGCGCTCTTCGATGACATCCATATACCTTGAAATATCCTCAGGGTTGACTTTTTGCATTTCTAGCCCTTTTCTTGCTCTTGGAATCAACTCTTCGAGCGCCAGATCCACTGCAGAGATCTTCTTGTCATGCATCCATGTGAATTTTGTATCGACGCCAAACTTAGCGGCTTTACTAAAGTTGTCCGACACATCTTCAAAGCCAATTTTATCCCTGATATCCCCTTGATCTTCATTCATTTGGACCATACAACCCAGCCAAAATGCGGCATTAGCGATTTCGTCAAGCACAGTTGGACCGGAAGGAAGAATTCTGTTTTCAATTCGCAGGTGAGGTTTTCCATTACTACTTACACCATAACAAGGCCTGTTCCATCGATAGACTGTGCTGTTATGAACCTGCAAAGAGCGGAGTTTTGGGACCTTTCCTTGGTCGATCAATGCCAAGGCATCCTCATGAATATCCCCACTAAGCAGAACGCGAAATCTGACAATATCCTCACGGTATATTTCAAGAATAGACTTGTCCAACCATTGACGTCCAAAGTTCACGCGAGGGCTTCTCTCCCGCATATGGCTATGACTTGTACGGGTATCAAGGGCTTGCTGAAACATGGCAATACGTGATTCGTGCCATAAACGCCTGCCAAACACAATTGGTGAATTAGCGGCCAACGCCATTACAGGACCAGCTAAGGCCTGGGATAGATTGTACATATTGACAAACTGGGACGGGGCAACTTGCAGATGAACCTGAAAACTGGTATTTACCGCTTCAAGGAGTGGTGAATCGTGTTTTAAAAGCAACTCGTCAATCCCTACCAGGTTAAGTTCATAGGTATTTCCTTCCAACTGCTGATTGATGGCTTCCATCAATGCATAGTATCGCTGATTAGGTGTTAGATTACCCATTTCGAGGTCAAACTTCCTCAGGGTAGGTAGGATGCCTGTGAGCACGATAGTGGCCCCTAATTTATTAACGACGCCTTCTATTTTTTTAAGTTTGTCGGTAGCTTCATTTTCCATTTCTCTCAAGCAACCTCCTTTAAACTCCCGGGGATCCATGTTGATTTCGAGATTGAACTTTGCGAGTTCGGTTTCTACCCATGGCCACTCCGGCATTTGCTTTAATGCCTCGATATTAATGCATGCTGGCTTAAACGTCTTCTGATCAACAAGCACCATTTCCTGCTCAGCTCCAATACGGACGATGTCGGATTCGAACCAATCATTATCTATCATATATTCCAATGCCTTCACATCGTCAAGCAGTGACTTGACGAAATGTTGCATTTCGTCTTTAGATTTGACTATTGAAACTCTTTGTTCTCCCATAATCCTGACATTTCGTCATTGCAAAAATAAGAAGTGAAGTTAATGGAGTGATCCATCAAGCGGTTAAATACGTGATTTATTTTTATAAAAAAGAATTTCTTCTGGATTTGAATCGATTTCTATGCCACAACAAGATAATGAAAGGTCAAAATCCATCGTTACCTTCGTGACTACAAAGGGGTACCTATTATGAATACGAGGATTTTAATTGGCCTACTGACACTTTTTTCCGTATTGTCTTGTAACAAGGACAGTAGGGAAGTGCTATTTAAATTAACTTATCCTCCCCCACCAATTAGTTTCGAGATATTACCAGGGCTAAATACGTTCGATACCCACATTTATACTATCAGTCCGATTCCTAGCCGATATAAGGAAACATTACAAAGTTATGGTCGATCTGATGACGAGGTTGTTGCCATACAGGCTTACGAGGGTATATTATCCAGTTTGTTTCAAGATATAGATCTGGATTTCATCCACAGGGTTTCCATCCACATATTTGATCCTTTTGATCCTGAAAATAAAATTGAATTTTTTTACATGGATCCAGTTCCTTTTAGAGACAAAACGGTAGTTCAACTTTTCCCAGGTATTGCTGATATCAGTGAATGGGTGAAAATGGATCACTTTGGCTTGGAAATCAGGTTAGATTTTCGCCAGAACTCCCCTACTTTCTTTGAGATGAAATTTGATTTTGATCTCCGGGTAATGGGCAATTAGTATTGCTTAGTCCTGAGGGAAAAATCTACGGAAGGACAAATGATAATACTGCCATTTATTCTTCTTCACCCGTTTCATGGATCATGTCCCAGGCATGTAATTTTAGAAAGGAATACCACTTAATGACCTTTCGAATATCATTAATATGCACACGATCTTCGTCATGATCGCTAATGATTGATTTAAACCATGTACGGAGATCATCTGATTTATCGTTGTGATTTGGCACTGGATATTCAGAAACTGCAGCATCTACTTTTTTAAAAACATCATCAATATTGATGACATCCGTGTAGGTGTATATCCCAATAGAAACCAGTGGTGTGAATTGATGCTTTCGAATAGAAACAAACTGTCGTTTATTCGTTTCAAAACTCTCGATCAACAAACCATTTTGACGGGTATTGACCAACTTGTATAATCCGGGCAGACCGCTAACAGATACGATGTTATCTAAATTCATTTAATAGTTTATTAATTTTTCCATTTGATCAAATAAGCGATTAATTGGTAGAAACTGCTTTTCTAAAACATCAGCAAAAGGTATTGGTGTGTCAAGCGACCCCACTCTCATTACTGGCGCATCCAGATCACTAAAAAGATGCTCTGCAATATACGCTGCAATATCTCCACCTATTCCACCTGTCAGGGTATCTTCATGTAATACGAGCACACGATGCGTTCGTTTTACACTATCGGTAATTGTTTCCCAGTCGATTGGCAGGAGTGTTCTCAAATCGATGATATCAAGATCCCATTCATTTTCCTCTGCTAGCTTAATGGCCCAATGTACGCCCATCCCATAGGTAATGATACTGGCCTGGTTACCCAATCGCACTTGCTTTGCTTTTCCAATTGGCGTCGTATAGTAGCCCTCGGGAACAGGTCCTGAGATACCTCTGTACAAAGCTTTATGTTCAAAAAACAAAACTGGGTTTGGGTCATCAAATGCAGCTATCAACAATCCCTTCGCATCTTCAGGAGTAGAAGGATATACAATCTTTAAGCCAGGAACATGATAGAACCATGCTTCATTGCTTTGGCTATGAAATGGCCCTGCTCCAGTACCGGCACCAGTGGGCATTCGAATAACAACATCCGCTGAACCGCCCCATCGGTAATTGACTTTTGCTAAATTATTAACGATTTGGTTAAAACCACAAGTCACAAAATCTGCAAACTGCATTTCTACCATGGTTTTATACCCTGTGAGGCTCATCCCCATAGCTGTACCGACTATTCCACTTTCACATAATGGTGTATTCCGAACGCGTTCTACACCATATTTTTCTACAAAACCATCTGTAATTTTAAAAACCCCTCCATAACCGCCAATATCCTGGCCCATGAGGACCAGATTAGAATGCTTCTGCATTGATGCATCGAGGCCAGCACTGATGGCATCAATAAGGCGCAATTCCTTTGTTACCATTCCAGGACTTACTTCCTTTGATGTGTTATCCTTGTAAAGATCAGCTAACTCCCGATCCAGGTAAGCTTCCAAAGCTGGTTCCACTTCTGTTATATCCAGGTTTGTTTGAATAAGATGTTTAATTTCCTGCTTTAGCGATTCTATTTCTTCAGGAGTCAACAACTCTTTTTCAATAAGATATTGCTCATAATTATTCACCGGATCTTTTTTGCCCCATTCTTCGATAAGCTCAGTTGGGACATATTTAACGCCGGAAGCTTCTTCATGACCACGCATTCGAAATGTCATGCATTCAATCAGGATAGGAGCAGGTTTGCGCCTCATTTTTTCGGCGTACTTTTTAATAGTAGCGTAAACTTCAATGATATTATTCCCATCGATCGTGATACCTTCCATTCCATACCCAAAGGCTTTGTCAGCGATCTGTTTGCATTTAAATTGGTCTGCTGAAGGGGTGGAAAGACCATACCCATTATTTTCAACAATAAAAATGACAGGAAGCGACCATACAGCAGCAATATTTAGTGCTTCGTGAAAATCTCCTTCACTAGTTCCTCCTTCGCCGGTAAAGGCAACGGATACCAAAGGGCGATTATCTAATTTATAGGAGAGTGCTGCCCCACAGGCCAAAGCGAGTTGAGGGCCTAAGTGAGAGATCATCCCTACTATTCCATATTCCAGTGCACCAAAATGAAAGGAGCGTTCCCGACCTTTAGAAAATCCATTGAGTTTTCCCTGCCATTGTGAAAAAAGGCGCTGTAGAGGAATTTGCCGGTTGGTAAAAACACCAAGATTTCTGTGGAGCGGAAAAATCAATTCTTCCGGCTTCAACGCGAGCGTCACTCCTGTCGCTATAGCCTCTTGTCCAATACCTGAAAACCATTTGCTTACTTTACCTTGACGCAAAAGCTTCAGCATCTTTTCTTCGATCATTCTGGGGAGGAGCATGCCTTTATATAGCATGATCAACTCATCAGTCTTGAGCTTCCCTTTTTTGAAATTAATTGGCTTTTTGTTTTTGGTCTTGGCCATGAGGCTGCAAAAGTATTGCTTTGCGGTTAAAGTATCTCATTTATCCAATTTCTTTAGAAAGCTTACTTAAAACAATAGTGGACAGGCACTTAACTATTCATTACCCTCTTCGCAACAGTTATTCTCATTTAAACTAAAAAGAAAATTATGAAGAAAACTCCTACGCGGTCACAAAGGAAGTGCCCCGTTATTTACACATCAACTTCTTGCTTTACACTTTAATTGCAGAGTTAACTTATTGATTAAGAAGTTTTTGAAATTTGATTTGTTAGTAAAATATAGTACTTTATTTTAGCTGATTTTAGTCAAAAACGTGTGCCACACCTAGGTGTGGCACACG
>JBBKWA010000185.1:0-12474 GCA_037968695.1 Saprospiraceae bacterium | reverse complement strand
GAGCCCTGAAAGGGTGTTTTATTAGCGTTGGGTTTTAACCCTAAGCAAAAGGAGGCTTTAGATTTGGAGAGATGAAATAGTTATTGCTTTTGGGCACAATGTTTAGAAAGTTTAGCGTTGCCGCCTATTCGGCGGTACTGTTTAGAAAGTTTAGTTTTTTTGATCTCGCTGTTTCTAATAGATTGTACTGTTGACAAGAGAAGTTGAACTAAACTTTCTAAACTTAAGCACCGAGAAGGTGCTTAAACTAAACTCCCTAAACACTGTGCTCAGCGGCCTTTCTGCCCTTCTGCCTATAGCCTGATCTAGTAATAAGAAAAGTCTGAAAACTGTGCACAAGCCTCCATCAAATATAAGTAAGCCAATTCTTCGGGATTATTTTCCAATTGATCCCAATCTGAAACTTGAATAATTATGGCCAAAAAATCACCAGCATTGATCATGATCTCTGCTGTGAAGTCTGCCTCCAATTCATCATAATCATTGTAGAATTCTTGTGTTACGTATTCGGAATAATATGGATTGTGGTCATCATTGCGATAATCTTCTATATCATTAGGATGAGGTGTCATGTTATAGCCTACCTCATGCATGTAGTTTTTGAAATTCGACATGGTTTGCATGCCGGCATCCATATTGTGCCCTGGTGTAATATAAAAATGCATACTGACAGAACCACCCGGACTGCTAGTCGCAAGATAAGTCCCATTTTCATCTCTGTCGGCCATTAAATAAGCGTCGGTAGGGACCATTATTGAAACGCCTGTAGACCCTTCAGTATAAATATCTACACTGGAGTGAAGTAAATAATTTACGATATAGTCATCTCCATTATCTAAAACATCGTCTATGTGGTCCTGATCTTCCGGAAACATAGATTCATAAAGTTCTTCAAAACCCATGCGATACTCATGATAAATTTCGAGCTCCAGTCCACTTGTGTTTGGGATCGATGCGGATTCAAAATCTGCCGCTTGGTTATACTCTTCCTGAGTGAGAAAAGGATTGTCAGAACGCATGCCGCTATACATAAATTTATTTCCGGTGGCACCACCACAGGATTGCATGTTGCTTGGTACTGGCGTGCCTTGACTAAAAAGCCTTAAAAAACTTTCAGAAGGTATCGCCCAAACACAGGACTTGCCGCCAACGAGATTTGCACCGCCATCGACCAGACCGATTATTTTTCCATCATACGTGAGTGGCGAACCAGAGTGCGCTTTCCGAATATTGGGTTCCTTGAAATTAATAACCTCAGTGGCCATGCCCGGATAATATTGACCACCATCCTGACAAAGTGCTTTGGAAAGTCCTTCAGCATTATTAGCTACACGAGGACTGATTCTGGAGAGACTGGTAGATTCATCCAGCACGGTTGTTTTTGCCGTAAGGCGTTGTGTATTCACCGGGATTTCCCAAAACTGTACGTTCGTATCCCAAGGTGGATTTCCTGAGTATAATGCCAGAGGAGGTATGCCCAAAGGCGTTTGAAGTTTTAACAACGCGAGATCTGCTGCTTTGTATATTTTCTCAATAGAAGCATAAGAACTTTTCCCCTGCCACATAACAGCAATTTGACTCTTACCGGCAACCACATGAAGCGCAGTCACAATTCTATCCGGAAGGTTTTGCGGTCCGCCATAGGCGACACCATATCCTGAACTCTTATCCGCATGAATCTGGACGACTGAGTTTTGTTGCGCTTGAACCGAAAAGCTGGAGGCTAGCATGCATCCAAGGAAGAGCCCAAGGATTGGAAGTTGAGAAACGATATTCTTTTTCATGGTGTGTTGGATTTTGTACTTCGAAAGTACAATAATAATCGATTTTTAATAGGAGATATAATGCAAACTAAGGCTATCCTTTATGGACCTAAAAAAATGATCTACCTTGTTTGTTTTATCAAAAACCTCATACGTGGTGAATGAAGGACCTAAGTATAGCGTCAATGGAAAAGAAGTTCGGGTCAATCGACCGGAACCAATTTCTGCAGCTATCGAAACAGTACATTTTAAGCGTCGCCTGGATCCGGAAGATGCAGTAGATGCATTATTAGATAACGAGCCTGTACTGGTTCATGATTTTTACAGTAGTGGACTGACGCTTCTAAATGCTTTGAAGCATCACGTGAAAAGCCTTGAAGCGGATCAATCGTTTAAAGGGCAACGTGATTTTAGAAAAATGTATCGCGAGTTGTCACAAAAAGTTTTGTTGACCATTAGCAATCAAAAACTCAATGTCAGAAAGTCTCCTGACATTGGCTGGTTGGAAATATTATACCCGGAAACTGATGATTTTCTTTTACCCTTTCCACAAGTACAGGGATTAAACAGTTCCTGGCAGTGGTATGAAAAAGGGATTAAGATTCCGGGCCTTCGGGACAAAATCCATCCGTATTATGGGACTTATTTTCCAACAAGGTTTGATCATGTGATTTTATTTGAATCCTGGCTCAAATCATATAATGGTAATAAAGACATTGCTATAGATGTGGGAATTGGAAGTGGCATCCTTTCTTACATGCTTTTGAAATATAATTTTATAAAAATCATTGGTACAGATAATAATCCCAATGCTATAATTGGTCTGATCGAACATCAGAAAAAGAACAAGCAAGCATTTCAAATTGATTTGTTCTATGGGGACTTGTTTGCAGCATGTGATGAAAAGGCAGACATCATTATCTTCAATCCACCTTGGCTTCCTGCAATACAAGATGTTGAAGGTTTGGATACTGCCATTTATTATGCTGAGGCGCTATTTCCTCGTTTCTTCGAAGAAGCAAAAGAACATCTAAAACCGGAAGGACGATTGGTGCTGTTGTTTTCAAACCTGGCTCGTATCACAGAGGTTGCCAATGATCATCCGATCGAAAATGAACTTGCAATTGGAAGGCGATTTGAAAAAGAATTGATGAGACAAAAAGACGTCAAACAAGCCTCTAAAAATACACGAAGAAACCAAAGCTGGAGAGCTATGGAAAAAGTTGAGCTATGGGTATTAAAACATGCTGGTTCCTAAGGCCGGTTATTATTTAGTGCACACTATCGTTCACAGACAGAAATATTCAACACCAGGAAAGGGGGGCAAATAATTTTGCTTCCCTTTCTTTATTTAATTCTTTCTGCTCCTTGTCCCAACTCGAAATGAATGAAATCTGGTTTTAAACCAAATCGGTTCATGTAAGAGGCTGCGCATGATTTTTCGAAATCAGGTATTGCAGTCTTTTTAATTAAGCAAATCACGCAACCTCCAAATCCTCCGCCCATCATTCGGGCGCCATGCACGTCCTGCTGTTGGTTTGCGAAATCCGCCAGATGATCCAATTCATCACAACTGACTTCATAAAGTGTTTTTAGTCCCTCATGTGATTCTGCCAATAGCCGGCCGGCACATGTAGCATCCTTTTTCTCCAGTGCTTTGACCATTTGCAATACACGTTCATTTTCTTCGACAACAAATCTTGCGCGTTGCGATATATTTTCTGGAAGATCAACCGCTGCTATTTGTTTAATAGTAACGTCTCTTAAGCTCTCTACTTCAGGAAATGTAGATTGAATTGCTTTGACTGCCTGAGTGCATTCCAAAGCGCGTTGATTATAATCGGTATTGATTAGCTGATGTTTTACTTTTGTATTGATGAGTACCCATTTACAGTCTTCTAAGTTTGCTTCAATGTGACGATATTCTTTTGAACGGCAGTCTAACAGCATCACATGATCGGGTTGGCTCATCATAATAGCATATTGATCCATGATGCCCCCTTGCACACCAATCACTTCTCTTTCTACCCGGCTAGCTAGAAGTGCGATTTCTTCTTTGGTTTCCTTGCCTCCTGTTAATTCTTGAAGTGCCAGTAATATTCCACAGGTTAATGCTGAGGAAGAAGACATACCGGCACCAATTGGTAAGTCGCCTCCAATCAAAATTTGAAGTGGACCGATTTCTGGAGCATAGATAGAAACGGCTCCTGCTATATATTTCGCCCAAGCGGGAAGAGTTGACGAGTCATTAGAATAAAATTCTTCGTCCAGCTCATTTGCAATCCAGTGGTTGTTGGGGCTAGTGCTTTTCGAAATGAGAATATAAAGCGATCTGGACATTGCTCCGGGCAATACCCAACCGTTATTGTAATCGGTATGCTCTCCAATGATATTTACCCGACCTGGTGCTCGAACGATAATCGCAGGAGAAAGTTTCCCAAATGAATGATGCCATTTATCGAGAAGAATTGGAAGCATAGATTAAGTGGTATTCAGACAGCTTGTGTATGTGGGCACAATGTTTAGATTGAATGCTTATGATTTTCGTTCTATCAAAGGAAGGTTTAGTGTTAGCGCCTCATGGCGCTACTGTTTAGAGGGTTTAGTTTTTTATTTTTCTCACTATAATGAAAATCAACTCGAAACGGAATATTGAAAACTAAACCTTCTAAACAACCATACCAGCGGCATGAAGTGCTAAGCTTTCCGCCCTTCTGCCTCTTCCGCCCTTCGGCCTCTTCTTCTTACATCCAACCAGCTCCCAGCGCCCTAAACGGCCATGGAATTGCTGCCAGCATAAGCAATAAAGCAATAAGATAATAAGTAAAGACACCCTTGGCATTTCCCACTTTAGCTTTACGGTAACCAATAGTGATCAGAATGATGGCAATTAACATCATGAGGGTGTGTTCCATCGTGAAAAATCGAAAAACTGAATTACTCATTGTATTAGCAGAAAACTCAACTTTCGCGCTCATGAAATAAAGCCCGAAGCCAAGGACGGCCTGTAAGTGAGTTGCAATAAGTGTAAAGAGACTCAGCTTCTTGTCACCATCAGTCATGGGTACTTTCCCGCTTCGTTTATTGAATACACTAATAATTGTTACAACCAGAAGAATTAATAAGATCCATCGAAGACCAGAATGGGAGTGGATAAGTCCTGAATACATAAGTATGTTTTTAAGTACAAGGCGAATTTACATAAATCCATGGGAGTGGAAGCGAAGAAGTGAAAAACGAAAAACGAAAAACGAAAAGTGGAAAGTGAAAAGGGGCGGAAGTCGAAGCGAAGCGAAGATCCCGCCCAAGCGGGGAGGTAAAGAGGCGGAAGGGCAGCGAGCGGGCATGTCATTGCACGGAGATTGCTCCTGCAACACCATTGATCAATTGATTATTTCTGCGTGTGATCCCCCGTTACCGCCTAAAGGGCATATCAGAATCCAGGTAAATCAAGAAGTATAAAACACGTTTAATAGATTCGATTCTAGAGTTTAGAAGAATTTCTTCTATTCCGAAATCTCATGACCCCCTTTAGGGGGCGCAGGGGGTAAACTCAGATAGCGCAATGATCTTGCTGGATTGAGTGCTCTTGCTCAATCAAATGTTTGAATCACTTTCGCTAAGCGGGATTAGAGGATTACACGGATTACATCGATTTTATTTTTAACAGTATATCAACTCTGCGCCACTACGCGAAATGAGTTTAGTTTAGTTTAGTATTGTCACCTACGGTGACATGGTTTAGAGGGTTTAGATTTTTATCGTCCCAAACCTTTTAAACATCTATACCCAAAACATTTAAACAATTTGCTTCAGTCAGAAGGACTCAAGTTCAAAAAATTGGATAGAGTCACTTTTTCACAAACACCAGATTATCCGAATCAATATTTAAATCTCTAAGATATTGATCTATTTGTGTGATAAACACCAATGTGCCTTCCGGTGTAATAGCATGCACACGATAGCCATGCTTCGCGAAAAAATCAACTGCTTGTTGATGAAGAGAATCAGAATCATCCGATAGAAGATACTCCATAATGACGGTTAAGTCTTTTTCCTGCAAAGATTTTATCATTCCCTTTATTACCGAAAGCTCGCCACCTTCAGCATCAATTTTTATTATGGCCTTTGAAATATTATTATTTGCAATGAGATCATCAAGCAATATCGTTGGAACATTGTTGACCGTTTCCTTTACCTTGCTAATCCATGATGTATCAGCATAAGCATGTTCAATAGTTGTATTGTACTCAGCATAGGGGCCGGGGTACTCATAAAATGTAATCTCCCCTGTTTGATCAGAAGCTGCATTTTTATACGTGCTGATGTTTTGATAAGGAGCAGTATTTTCTTTTAAAAGAGCACAGGATTCAACAGAAGGTTCAATTGCATGCACCATTCCTTCGTTTCCAATAAGCGCAGACCCGAGTAGGGAATAGTAACCATAATGCGCGCCAACATCAATAAACGTATCGCCAGGTGATAAATGGTTGACTAAAAATTTGGTTAGTCGGATTTCAGAATCATGTGCTTTAATGCCGTTGAGTACAATGTCTGTCCCTGAAGGTAAAAGAGTTTTAAATCCCCCCCCCCCCAGAAGGTATTTGCCTTTATAAAGAAGCCTCGCTTTAGGATTGGATAGATGACTTTGTTAAAACCCATTATTAGTGAATAACGGATAGGGGAGGACACAAACCGATTGAATTTTGAAGACCGGGCTTTTTGCTCAGCCTTTATCATCGCTTGTATGATCGTTGAATTATCTTTCACTAGAGTTTTTGATTTAATACCTTTTGATAACAGATAAGTTTTGCCGGATCTTGGTTTTTGTAGGGATCAATTACAGAAAAACCCAATGCAAGATATAATTGTTGGGCTGCTTTCATCTCATGCATGGTATCCAGGTACAAATGGTGATATCCTTTTTCTTCAGCAAGCCCAATACTCTTTTCAGTCAGCAGTCGGCCTAATTGATGTCTTCTGTGACCAGGCATAACATAGAGTCTTCTCATTTCTGCAATATCTTCGGTCAGTTGATGCAAACCAACGCAGCCGATAATACTATCTGTAGTTTTATCTATTGCGATAAGTAAATGAATAGTATTGCCGTTATAGATTTCTTCCAAATGCTCAAGCTCTTTTTCGAAAGAGGGAAAACAAGTAGCATCATCAAACTCATTTCGATAACGCTTAAGGAGGATTCTCGTTTCATTCCATTCACTATCCGTGAGGGGAGGTCGAATGATATATTTCTGAACAAACAAAGTGGAGTAAAATTATAAGCATAAATTTGAGATTAAATAATTAGAAATGGACAATAAAGATTTCGAAAAGTCAAAACTCAATACAGTTAAGAGAGTTCCTAATAGAGGCGCTTATGATAAAACCACTATATATGAGCTATTGGACAATCACTTTCTATGTCATTTAAGTTGGGAAGATCAGGGACAACCTTATCTTATCCCAACGGCGTATGGCCGATCAAACGATATCTTGTATGTGCATGGTAGCAGTAAGAGTAGAATGCTCTCTGCCCTCACGGATGGTCGACCTTTATGTCTGGTGGTGACACATTTGGATGCTTTAGTTCTGGCAAGATCTGTTTTTCACCATTCGATGAATTATCGTTCAGCAGTGCTATATGGAAGGGCCCATGAAATCGAAGGGGATGAGAAAATGGAAGCCCTTCGGGTTATAACAGAACAAATCATTCCGGGTAGATGGGACGAGGCAAGACGCCCTAATGAGCTGGAAATGAAAGCTACCACCGTGTTGGCTATTGAAATCGATACGGCTTCAGCAAAAGTGAGAACGGGTCCTCCCTCGGATGATAAGGCTGATTACGAATTGCCAATTTGGGCTGGTATTCTTCCTATAGAGCAGTACTATGCTGGCCCAATTGATGATCCGGCAATGAAAACAAACCTGCAAACTCCTCAAAGTGTATTGGACATAGTGCAGAAGCAAAAGATATAAAAACCGGATTGATCAGGTATTTATGTCAGTATCGGACCAATACTCTCGGTGAGGTTCCTTATTTTTGTACCCCCTGCAATAAATTCAATCATAGCCAATTATGCTGAAAAAGTATAACTCATATTTTTACAGACACGTTTTCGTTTTTCTGCTTTCTGCTTTTTTTGTTCTTAGCGGAAGCGTACTCTTGGCACAGCAGGAATATACCTATCAACTTAGACAAGATGAATCTTCTCCCATGTGGGTCAAAGCGATGTACGCCAAAGATGCTGATCCAGGTGTTGTGATGAAGCTTTATGATGCTTATTATAAAGACAACCTCTTCGTAAAAAATCAACATACCCAGTATTTTAAACGATGGATATCAGGGTTAAGTAAAAATGTAATTCCAAATCCTGTATATGATTCAATCTACCTTCAGAAATATTTTGAAGCAAAGCATCAACGCGGTACGTCCAATTGGTCCACAGTAGGGCCAATAGATTGGGATCACGATGCAGCAGCCAGAAGTTATGCTCCAGGATCCGCTCATGTCTATACTGTAGAACAATCCATTTCTAATCCTGATTTTCTTTATGCGGGTTCTGCAAATGCAGGAGTTTGGAAAAGTGTGGATCACGGCATAAGCTGGACGGCACAGACGGATGATTTTCTGACAGGAGGAGTGACAGCAATAGAAATTGATCCAGGCAATGCTGATGTTGTTTATGCCGAATTACTCTCCAATATTTATAAGACTACTAATGGTGGTTCAACATGGCAGCAAACAGGTGATGCCGGATTTATGGCCTTATCATTTAATACAAAAGATATCCGTTGCAAGCCAAATCTTCCACAGACGGTTTTTGCGGCAACGAGTAGTGGATTATATAAGTCTACAGATAGTGGCTCCAATTGGACAAGTGTATTAACCGGTGATGTGCTGGAAATAGAATTTCATCCATTCAATACTGATACGATTTATGCGGTGAGAAATAATGGTGATGTGACAGAGTTTTTTAGTTCTTTCAATGACGGATCAACCTTCACACAACAGTCAGCAGGATGGCCTGCTCCTAACCTAGGAGCCGGTGAGCACCAGAAGCGCACCGAACTTGCGGTGACGCCTGATGCGCCAGATAAAGTATATGCATTAGCCACAGGATCTGCTAATGGTGGGAGTGGTTTATATGGTGTTTATGTTAGCTCAGATCTCGGAGCTAACTGGACATTTCAATGTTGTGGTCCTCAACCAGCCGGTCCCCCAAGTGCTGAAAACATGAATCTCATGGCATGGAGTGACCAGGGACTTGATGATGGTGGTCAGTATTATTATGATCTGGCATTTGGTGTCAGCCCTTTCGACAAAGATTCTATATGGGTCTGTGGTGTGAACCTTTGGGTGTCGGGTAATGAGGGTGTGAGTTTTGTTTGTCCAGCGAAATGGAGCCATTCCAATAAACCCAATTATGTACATGCAGACATCCATGATTTAAATTATATGGAAGGAACTGGTGAGCTTTGGGTATGTGGAGATGGTGGAATTTTTCTGTCAGATGACTCAGGGGATAATTTCTATCGTCGTAATGTTGGTATTGCCGGTTCTGACTTTTGGGGTTTTGGTATGGGTCATTGGTATGGCGATGTGATGATAGGCGGTGCTTATCATAATGGGACTTTAATGAAAGAGGAAGACACCTATATCAATGGTTGGATTTGCACAGATGGGGGAGATGGCGTTGGTGGTTATGTTAATCCCGGTCTTGATCGTCAGGCGTACAGCAATTACAATATAAAGGACTTGCAGGGGGATAGAACGGTAGCTCCCGTTACGCGCTCTTTTCAATACCAACCCAATAGTACCTATACCGTAGGAAAATCCAGTGACTTATTATTTCATCCAAATTATTATGGGACCTGGTACTCAGGTTCAGGGACTAAACTGTATCTGACCAGAGATAATGGCTATTCGTTTGAAGTGGTTTATGATTTCGGTGTTGATCTTGCGTCCATGGATATTAGTCAATCGGATCCGGATGTTATTTATGCAAGTACTTTTCCAGACTGGTGGGGAACAAAAAGAATATACAGAACACTGGATGCCGGGGATACATGGATAGAAGTTACACCTCCGGCTGCGATTTTAAACAATACTAGCTTGTGGATTCCCTATGATATAGCCGTAGATCCCCAGGACCCTATGAACGTATGGATTGCCAGAACGTCAATGTATAATGGGAATTCTGGTATCATTGGATATACCATCTACAAATCTGAAGATGGAGGGTTGACATGGGAGAATATAAGTGGGACCGCTTTTGATGGACAGGATCCAACGTGTATACTTTATCAAAAAGGAACTGATGGCGGTGTTTATATTGGTACGCGAACCAGCGTCTATTACCGAAACAACACTATGCCGGACTGGGAGCTTTTCAGTAGTGGTTTGCCAGCCAGAACGCATTCCGTTAAGATATTACCATGGTATAGAAATGGTGTGATTCGAAATGCAACAAATCGTTCGGTATGGGAATCTCCTTTTTATGAACCATCAGAGCCTATTGCCATGCCTGCCGTTCAAAAAAATTATTTCTTTTGTGATAGGGATACTGCATATTTTACTGACCTATCTGTTTTATCTGAAACAGATGTTTCCTGGGAATGGATTTTCCCTGGTGGCACACCATCTACACATTCAATTCGAAATCCAAAAGTTGTTTACAAACAACCCGGTGTCTATGATGTCACCTTAATCGTACATGATGTCAATGGGACGGATACTATGACAGTGCCCCAAATGATTGTTGCCGATAATCGATGTGCTATAGATACTACCCCCGGAAGTGCTATGCTGAATGTTGCTCAACCTGCGTATCTGATGGTAAATGACTTCTCGTACACGACACAACACTTTACTTTAACTGCCTGGGTTAAGCCAACAGGTATCCAAAATGAATATTCCGGCATTCTTATCAATGATGGCACTACTGCCGGAATGAATTTTCGGGAAAGTAATAATACGATCGGTTATCATTGGCCCGGTGGATCCTGGTCATGGGACAGTAACCTGACTACCCCTCCGGGTGAGTGGTCTTATGTTGCGATGGTTGTACAACCTGGGTCTGTCACTATTTATGTCAATGGCGTTTCAGCAGTGCATAATACTTCACCCGATCCAGTGACATTTAATAATATCCGTATTGGTAGTTATAAAGGTTGGGCGAGTAGAAATTATTTAGGGGAGATCGATGAAGTTTGTGTTTGGGATCGCGCCTTGTCTGAAGATGAAATTCGATTGATGCGTCATCTCGTTAAAGATCCTGCATCTGATGCATCCATCATTGGTTATTACCAGTTTGATCAAGCTGCTTCTGGTGAGGTACTCGACAAAGCGTATGGAGTAGATGGGGTGGTAACGGGCAATGCGTCTGTTATTCCCTCTAATGTTCCGATTGGGTCGGGAACAAGTCAGATACTAGACATACAAAGCAGCGGAAATGCGTCATTTGATAATGGAGGAGACCTTGGTATTGGTTTTAAATCTTTACACCCATCCGGAAAAGTGGTGGTCAGTCACTTGCGTGTACATCCGGATACGCTTCCAAATGATTTGTCTTCACAGGGAGCCTATTGGATTGTCAACAACTATGGGGCAAATCAATTTCTTCAGGGAGTAGATAGTTTGTCTTTTTTGTCTGCAGGAGCATTAAGTCATGCGATGGCAGATGAATTAGATTTTGAATTGTTCTATCGGCCACAGAATGATTTTGGAGCGACGTGGTTTTCTATATTGAATGATAGTGTTGTTTCTTTTTCAGGGCTAGAAGCGGTCATCAAGGGATTTGGGTTGAGTACTGTAAAAAATCTTGGACAATTCATCGTCATGCGTGATACAGTGGGTGTTGGAGAAGCGGATGTAGTTATTCATACACCCAATGAACCCAATCCGATTGTATCTGGTGGAGAGAGTGTTAGCCTATTAGTGTATTCTAATCATCAGGCGTTAAAACTCCCTGTCATCACAACTGAAATATTAGGGAATTTAGGAGCCCCTGATGAAGGACAATTTGCTTTTTTGGAAGATAGCCTGGCCATCATGTATTTTGATGGATTGGCTTGGAGAAAGCTGCTTCATGAATCGGTCCTTTTGTATGGTGCATCGAATCCACCCGGGACATTTGGAACGATTTCTATGGAAGGAGGGGCAACAAACGAATCCAGTTTGCTAAGCCTTGGCGAAGGGTTGGTAAAACTTCCTGTATTTTCCTCCGAATCAATATTGGATGTCGAAGACCTGGCTTCCGGTATGTTGGCTTACGACAGCACTTCTTCAACAATAAGATGTTATAATGGAAATGCCTGGCAGCCACTGAGTAGTGTTGTGACAGGACTACCGGTGGAAGTAGCTCCGGCTACGCTTGTTCCAGGCATGGCAATCAATCAGGATTCAAAATATCCCTCATCGGTTATGGAGATTCATCCCTCCTCAGGAAAAGCTTTACTCTTACCTAAACTCAATCCAACACATATTTATGCACCGGTAGCAGGTCTGATTTGTTTCAATCCTTCTTCAAACAAACTCATGTTTTACAATGGGTTTAATTGGAATGTATTGAAATAGAGCGGTTGTAATCTTTGAATTTAGCGACTAATGGAAAAAGGGTTTATATTTTTTATATTCTTTAAAATAATTATCATTTTTATCCAATAACTGATTCGTGTTTTTTTATTTATTTCCCTTAACCCTTAACCCTTA
>JBBKWA010000184.1:0-27843 GCA_037968695.1 Saprospiraceae bacterium | reverse complement strand
AATAGTCCAATGGTAGGGACAGGACTATGGACCATTATAGATGGCGTAGCAACGATTACAGATGCATCCTCTCCAACCACCACGGTAACAGATATTCAAACCGATGTATTGCTCATTCTTGAATGGGCGATCAGTAATGGTACTTGCCCCTCCTCAGTGGATGAAGTAATTATATTCTTTGATGAAGTTCCTACCATGGCAGATGCGGGTCCTGATCAAATGCTATGTGCCTCCACAACAATGACTACGCTCGAAGGTAATAATCCAGATATAGGGACAGGACTATGGACCATTATTGATGGTGTTGCAACGATCACAGATCCGTCATCGCCAACCACCACAGTAACAGATATTGATACTGATGTATTGCTCATTCTCGAATGGTCCATAAGCAACGGTACTTGCCCTTCATCAGAGGATGAAGTAATAATATTCTTTGATGAAGAACCAACTATTTCAGATGCCGGTCCAGACCAGGAACTTTGCGATGAAACCACGACTACATTGGCAGCTAATACACCTTTGATAGGAACTGGTCAATGGATTCTTGAAGATGGAATTGCAACCATAACAGATCCATTTTCTCCAACCTCTGGTGTCACAGGTATGGTGCCAAATGTCCCTGTGCTTCTTTTTTGGGTTATTTCAAATGGTGAATGCGATGCAAGCTTTGATGGTGTATTTATTTATATCGATGAATCACCTACTGCTTCAATTGCAGGGCCTGATCAGGAATTGTGTGGCCTTTCGAGTACTTTTTTAGAGGGTAATTCGCCCTCCGTTGGCGTAGGATTATGGTCGATTATAAATGGGTCAGCAGATATTGATAATCCTGAATCTCCCACTACAGAAATATCGAATTTGGTGCAAGGCGCTTCGGTCACACTAGAATGGACTATCTCAAATGGCAGCTGTCCGACAAGCACAGATCAGGTAACTATTTCTGTTGATGAGACACCAAGCATAGCAGATGCCGGTGAGGATCAGGAACTGTGCAATGTCACCTCAACTTTTTTGGACGGAAATACTCCTGTGATTGGGACAGGTTTATGGACAGTTGAATTAGGGGCAGCAAATATTGTTGACCCGGAATCGCCTGTTACTGAATTAACCAATTTAGTCATTGGTTCTTCGGTGACCTTGCGATGGACAATCGAAAATGGTGTATGCCCTATTAGCTTTGATGAAGTAACTATTTCTGTGGATGCATTACCTACTATTTCAGCTGCAGGAGATGATCAACAGTTTTGCAACCTGAATTCAACATTTCTCAATGCGAATGATCCTGGAATAGGAACAGGTCTTTGGACTGTCATCAATGGTACTGCAAGTATTTTAAATCCGGAATCACCCATATCAGAAGTTGAAGATTTAATTCCTGGTACTACAGTGACATTACAATGGGAAATCTCCAATGGTGTATGCCCATCAAGTACGGATCAAATGATGATCACAATAGATGAGCTGACCAGTATAGCGGAAGCCGGACCGGATCAGTTTCTATGTGAAGACTTATCTACATTTTTGGAAGCTGATTTTCCTCTGGTAGGAAATGGCATTTGGACTATTGTAGATGGCGATGCGACTATAGTTTCACCTGAAGATCCACAATCTGAAGTGATCGATTTGATCTATGGCACAGTGGTAACTTTACAGTGGACAATAACAAACGAAACCTGTCCTGCTACAAGTGATCAGATGGTCATAGATGTTGAAGATTTACCAACAGAAGCAGATGCCGGTCCGGATCAAATGCTTTGTGGTCCTAACAGCACATTCCTGGAAGGAAATACACCTATTGTGGGTGAAGGATATTGGATAAAAATTAGTGGCCCCGGTTTCATTGTCGATCCTGAATTACCAAATTCTCAAATCACCGGTCTGGTCGATGGGATGTCTACTGTTTGTCAATGGACCATTTTTGGTGTAAACTGTCCATCCAGTAGTGATGAAGTAACCATTCAAACAACAACAGGTGATATAGTCGCAGAGGCTGGACCTGATCAACAAATATGTAATGAACCTTCAGTCTTTATGGCCGGCAATGACCCAATGGGCGCGACTGGAGAATGGACGGTGATCATGGGTACTGCAACTATTATCGAACCTAATAATCCAAATACAGAAGTAACCAATTTTGTTCAAGGCGAAACCGTCATCTTACAATGGGCCATTACCCTTGTTGGTTGTTCCCCAAGCGTTGATCAGATGAGTGTTTTTGTCAACACATCCGGATTTGTAGATGCGGGTCCTGATCAGGATTTATGTAATGAAATCTCAACTGTGTTGGCAGGCAATACACCAGATTCCGGAGAAGGAATTTGGGCGATTGTTAGTGGCCCCGGAACAATTTTAGATCCGGCATCACCCACTTCCCCGGTAAATGATCTTCAGGCGAATTCGATCTTGATACTTGAATGGACCATTACTGATGGCGATTGCTTGCCAAGCAAGGACACGATGATCATTACATCAGCGGGATTGCCAAGTATGGCAGCAGCAGGAGAGGATCAGATTTTATGTGACATAACAACAGCCACATTAGAGGCTACTATGCCCGTAATTGGAAATGGCGAATGGACGATATTGAATGGTATAGCAACGATTGAAGAACCCTCTTCGCCAACGACAGTTATTTCCAACTTAGTCGTTGGCGAAACAGTAGTGCTTCAATGGACTATTACAAATAGCACATGCCCACCAACGCAGGATGAGGTTGAGGTTTCTGTTGATTTTGCACCTTCAGCGGCTTTGGCTGGTGATGATCAGACGTTATGTCTTGAAAATGAAACCTTCCTTACAGGGAATGCGCCACTTATTGGAGAAGGCGCATGGATAATAATCAGTGGATCAGCTACACTTACAGACCCGTCATCCCCAACATCAGGTTTAACTGATCTGGTATATAGTTCAGTGGTTACATTAGAATGGAATATTGCGAACGGGATTTGTCCGATTAGCAAAGATACAGTGATGATCTTGTGGCATGATGAACCAAGTATTTCAGAAGCCGGGGAAGATCAATATTTATGTAAAGAAACATCCACCGTACTTGAAGCTATTGCACCAACCATTGGAGAAGGGATTTGGACCATAGTAAGCGGTGCAGGAAATATCGTTGACCCAACCTCCCCAACAACAACAATCGAAGATTTAGTGGAAGATGCATCCGTTACTTTGCAGTGGACAGTATCCAATGCAACTTGTATCCCGAGTGTTGATGAAGTGACAATTTTCATTGACGTATTTCCAAGTCCGGCACTGGCAGGTCCTGATTTTATTCTTTGTAATGAAACAATGGCAACACTTGATGCAGGAAGCCCTGCCATCGGAGAAGGAGCGTGGTCTGTCATTTCCGGTAGTGCTACATTGCTTGACCCCTTATTACCAAACACTGGGGTAGAGGACCTTATTCCCGGCACGACAACCTTTTTGCAATGGCGTGTGGCTAATGGCGCATGTGCAGCGAATTACGATACAATCTTTATTCAGGTAGACGCCCTACCAACGATTGCTGATGCAGGATTAAGCCTGATTTTGTGTGGAGAAACATCCACCATTCTTGACGCTAATTTCCCAACCGTCGGACAAGGTATATGGAGCATAGAAAATGGCAATGGTACACTGGCCGATCCAACGTTCCCCAATTCGTTGTTATCCGATTTGATAACTGGAGAATCCATAACATTAAATTGGACGGTTACGAATGGTATATGTCCTCCAAGTACTGACGAAATAACCATTGAGACGGGTGATGCTCCTACGGATGCAATAGCCGGGGATGATCAGACATTTTGCGATGTATTGCAAACTACCCTTAATGCAAATATGCCGTTAATCGGAATCGGCGAATGGGTGATCATTAGTGGCTCAGGTTTGCTGGCAGATCCGAGCTCTCCATCATCTTCAATTACAGATCTTGTTTATGGTGATCCATTGGTGCTCCAGTGGGTTATCACTGAAGGCATATGTCAAAGTGCAGATACCCTTACGATTTTATCCAATCAGCTACCAACAAATTCTTCTGCTGGAGATGATCAGGTATTATGCTCTACTGAAACTGTGTTGGAAGGAAATCTTCCAACTTCAGGAAACGGTGTTTGGTCTATCGTTTCAGGATCAGGCGTAATCAGCGATATTAATTCTCCAAATTCTTCTGTAACGGGAATTCCAGCGGGTAGCACCCTGATTTTACAATGGACGATTTCAAATAATTGTGGATCATCTTCAGATCAGGTTATGATTTCTACCAATGGCGAAGTACCGATATCAATAGCCGGCGATGATCAGGTATTGTGTAATAGTACATCTGCCATCATGCAAGCTATTCCTGCAAATATTGGCACGGGAACATGGAGTATCCTTAGTGGTGCCGGAACAATTCAGGATCCAGCTTCGGCAGTTTCGATCATTGATGATCTGGTGCCTGGTACAATGACTGTTTTGCGATGGACAGTAGAATCAGCACCTTGTCCACCAGCGGTGGATGATATAACCATACAGATCGATGAACTGCCCTCAGCAGCTTCTGCAGGGAAAGATGAAGTAATCTGTGCAGTGGATTATATACTGGATGGAGAATCTCCAATAGTCGGGACTGGTCAATGGGTGATTGTCAGTGGACTCGGACAGCTTGAAGATCCCTTCGATCCAATTTCTTCACTTACAGCTATTCCGGAAGGCAGTAGTGTCATCCTGACATGGAATATTTCTAATGGAATTTGCCCGGTCAATTCAGATACAGTAATAATTTCAGCTACACTTCCGCTTGCAACTCCGGATGCCGGTGTAGATGCAGTGTATTGCAATCTTCCATTTATACAACTCAACGGTAATTTGCCGGGACCTGGACAAGGTACAGGGACTTGGATGCTACTAAATGGTGCTGGAGATATTCAGGATCCAAGTGACCCAACTACTTTGGTCACGAGTCTTGGGGTGGGAAATAATGATTTTGTTTGGACAATTGCTAATGGTGTTTGTCCTGCTTTAAGTGATACCGTTACGTTCACTAATTCAGGCGAGCTAGGGTTAAATGCAAATATTCTCGTTAGTGAAATCGGATGTGTTGACACACTCATGTATATGTTTGATATTTCTGAGAATGACATACAACCCACAGGCTTTTTGTGGGATTTTGGCGATAATACGACCAGTACAGAGAGAGATCCGGTGCATAAATACGAATCGACAGGTGATTTCACCATCACCTTTACTACTTTTCTGGACGATTGTGCCAGTATTCCAATACGCAAAGAAATTACTGTATTTGCATGTGCATTCAACACACCTGAAAACGCCGGTCTTCGACAGATAGAATCTGCCAATGTATATCCAAATCCTACTAAGGATGACTTTACCGTGTCCGTAAAAATGCGGGAAGTAAATGATATTGACATTATGCTTTATGATGTCAATGGACAATTATTGGAACATAGAGAATTGACCGATCAAAAAGAAGTCCTAACTACTTTTGATGTTGAGGTTGTCGGTCTTTATATTATCCGGCTGAAGGTCAAAGAAGAGGTTTTGATATTTAAGGCTTTAAAAATCGATTAAACATCTTCATTGAAAAACTCAATGTCAGATTGTTGTGATTCATTTAGGGTTCAGTAAAATGGCCTATTTGTTCTCTTTTAACTTTGCTGCCTTGGCTTCAACCGCTTCTCTTAATGCTGATTTATAGGCAATAACCTGATCGAGTATATGGGGATCAGATGCGCCAATAATTTGGGCAGCAAGAATGCCTGCATTTTTAGATCCATTAATCGCTACTGTCGCAACGGGTACGCCTCCCGGCATTTGCAGTATGGATAATATGGAATCCCAACCTTCAGTAGCATTGGAAGTGGACTTAACAGGCACGCCGATCACAGGCAGAGGCGATAGGCTTGCGATCATGCCAGGGAGATGCGCTGCACCTCCGGCGCCGGCGATGATTACTTTGATGCCTCTCGTATGTGCTTGTTTTGAGAATTCAACAAGTTTGTCAGGTGTTCGATGGGCGGATACGATATCCATTTCGTAAGCAATATTGAAAAAGGAGAGTATCTCAGCTGCCTGATTCATGAAAGGCAAATCTGAATCTGAACCCATGACGATAGATACTAGTGGCTGATTCATGCGATTACTTTGATTTGATCTTTAATAAAATTTGCCGTTTTTATGGCACTGCTTATATTTCGATTGGCCACAGTGACGTGTCCCATTTTTCGAAAAGGCTTCGTTGTTTCTTTCCCATACAAATGCACATAGACCGAACCTAGTCTGAGTGCTTGTTCAATCCCTAAATATTTAACGGGACCAGTATACCCCTCTTCCCCAAGTAAGTTAATCATCACGGCCGGTAATTGAAGTTGTGGATCTATCAATGGAAGATTGCAAATGGCCAGTAAGTGTTGCTGAAACTGACTCACATTACAACATTCAATCGTATGGTGTCCACTATTGTGGGGCCTTGGAGCAACTTCGTTAATGAGCCAATCCCCATCCGTTGTTAGAAACAACTCTACAGCAAGCAATCCTGACATTTCCAGAGATTCGATGGCTGCCTGGGCTATTTGGGTAGCTTCCAGTTCAAGGGCAGGGCCCAATCCACTGGGACAATACAAATATTCAACAAGGTTAGCTTCTTCGTGAAAAGCCATGGTGACGGGGGGGAAAGTTTTAATTTCTCCATTGGTATTTCGACTAGCGATGACAGATACTTCCGTTTCAATATCAACTAAAGCTTCTACCAGACAAGCTCCATCTAGCAACAGTTCAAGGTCTTCTGATTTACGCACGATGGCCACGCCACGCCCATCATATCCACCGGATCGAACTTTCTGTACAAATGGTATTACTATTTCGCCAGCATGATAAGCTTTGAGCAACGCTTCTTTGTTGTCAAAAAGAATCTGTGGGGTGGTAGGAAGGCCCTGGTCAATAAAAAACTGCTTTTGTAAGGCCTTATCCCGAATGATCGCTAGTGCAGCTGGTGAAGGATGTACAATCTTACCCATTTTTTCCAATTCGATCAGTGCTTCTAAATTGACTTTCTCAATTTCAATGGTAAGCACATCCACAGTTTTTCCAAAGGCAAGGACATCATCATAATTGGTAAAATCACCTTCTACAAAGCGGTGCGCAATTTTGCCGGCAGGGAAATCCACAGACTTGTCCAGTACAGCAGTTTTCCAATCCCAGGTGGATGCTGCTTCACAGAGCATTTTACCGAGTTGACCGCCGCCACAGATGCCAATAACTTTTTCCGGAGTCGCAAATGGATTTACAATAAGCATGTATTTATATTAATTGAGGTTGCAAAACTATATATTTTTTTGGCCTGAGCCCTGAACTTAAGCATGAAATCAAGGTATCTTTGAGTAATGAATGATATTGTTTTCAAAGAAGCACTGGTCATAAATAGGGGTAAAATCGTTGAAACGGACCTATTGGTGAGAGGAAATCGTATAGAAATGATTGATTCTTCGATTCAGGTTCCTTATAAAGTAAATGAGGTTGCAGTGAATGGGCTACACCTAATGCCGGGTGTAATCGACGATCAGGTACACTTCAGAGAGCCTGGCATGGAGTATAAGGCGAACATATTTTCAGAATCAAGGGCGGGAATTGCCGGTGGGGTCACTTCCTTTATGGAAATGCCGAATACGAAGCCACCAGCGGTGACACAAGCTTTGCTTGCCGATAAATATAAAATAGCCGAAAAGAGCGCCTGGGGAAATTATTCCTTTTTCATGGGGGCCACCAATGATAATATCGAGGAGGTAGTAAAAACGAATCCTAAAGATGTCTGTGGGATTAAGGTCTTCATGGGGAGTAGTACCGGAAATATGTTGGTTGATAATACCGAAGCGCTGGATGCTCTTTTTTCCAGAAGCCATATCCTGGTTGCGGCACATTGTGAAGATGAAGGAACCATTCGGGCAAACATGAAAGCAGCTGAGGAAAAGTACGGCGATGCGATGCCTCCATCCGTGCATCCATGGATTAGAAGCAGGGAAGCATGTTTGCTGAATTCATCGATGGCCGTTGGATTAGCTAAAAAATTCAATACAAGATTTCACGTCCTGCATATTAGCACGAAAGAAGAAGTGGACCTGTTTGAAGCCGGACCGATTAAAGGCAAGCGGATTACATCGGAAGCGTGTGCACATCACATGTATTTCGCTGATCAGGATTACATCAAACTGGGCAATCAGATAAAATGCAATCCGGCAATAAAGACCAGTGCTGATCGGGAGGCCATTCTTCAAGCTGTGCTGGATGATCGAATTGATATCATCGCATCCGACCATGCGCCACATACATGGGAAGAAAAATCTAATCCTTACGCCCAGGCACCAGCGGGTTTACCTCTATTGCAGCATACATTGCAGATGATGTTGTCCCATTGGCGAGATGGGAAGATTTCTTTGGAACGAATCGTTGAGAAGATGTGCCATGCCCCATCAGACTGCTTTGACGTAGTGGATCGAGGATATCTGGAAGAAGGTGCTTATGCTGATATCGTCATGCTTGATGTGAAGCATGATCTGCTAGTGACAAAAGAAAACATCCTTTATAAATGTGCTTGGTCCCCTTTGGAAAATCAAACATTGCCCGGCCAAATAGTAGGCACATGGGTCAACGGTATTCGTGTTTTTGAAAATGGCAAAATTTTAGGCGAACCAAAAGGAATGCGCTTATTGTTTAATCGGTAAACTATTGTTACAACACAAGCAAGCCAACTTCTTTTATTTTTTCCATAAGATCCCCATACCAGAAAAGTGTAAAATCGCCGAGCTTATGCTCATCGTAGTCAATGCGCAGATCATGATACGACATGACATGTTCACTATCTGAAGAAACTACAGCCAATATTCTTTCCAGCCATAAACCTTCATTATTCTGTGTGGGAATGAGAATAGATTCCCAATTGGTAGTGATGTGTAATTCAGCTTTTTCACTATGATAAGTGACCGGGCCACCTATCCAATAAAGTAGATGACTATCTTTCATTTCTCTTCCATTGGCCTTCTCCAGATACCCTGAGATCAGCGCACCTGGCAATGAAGTTTTCGGAATAGGGTGGTCAAACCATTCCTGTAAAGGAAAATCCAAGCCAATACCATGCATATAGTTGTATAATGATTTTTTAAGCCCGCCCTGATAAAGATCGTGGTGACCACCGTTTGGATCAAGATGTGAAAGATCATTGTTCGCAAATCGCCCTTTATCATTTGTCAGACTGACGACCTCAAATTGTTCAGGATACATCCCCACCGGGCTATGCGCCGTCATCGCAAACCGATGCCAAAATGCGGATTGCAAAATATCTGCATCAAACATTTGTCTGACCACTTCAAGTGAGTCAACTGTTTCCTGATCAGTTTGCGTGGGGAACCCATACATCAGATAAGCGTGGACCATAATCCCGGCACGTTTGAAATGATCATTGACTTTTGTCACCTGTTCAACAGTGACGCCTTTGGCAATGAGCTTTAGTAGTCTGTCAGAAGCCACTTCCAGTCCTCCAGATATAGCAATACACCCTGAGGCACTTAAGAGTCTGCATAAATCATAATGAAAACTTTTTTCAAAACGAATATTTGTCCACCAACTCACCACTAATTTTCTTCGCAATATTTCAATTGCAACAGCTTTCATTAATGCAGGTGGAGCCGCTTCATCAACAAAGTGAAACCCGCTTTCGCCTGTTTGTGCTAACATCGTTTCCATTCTATCCACAATAAGGGACGCCGACGAAGCTTCATAGTTTTTTATATAGTCTAAGGAAATATCACAAAAGGTACACTTGCCCCAGTAGCACCCATGAGCCATCGTCAGTTTGTTCCATCGTCCATCGCTCCACAGTCGATGCATTGGATTGGTTAATTGAATGACGGATAAATAATTCTTCAGTGAAAGCCCATCATAATCAGGCGTCCCGGCATGTTCCTGTCGAACATCAGGAAGTAAACTGCCATTACAATATTTAACATCACCGCGATCAAGCATAAAGGTGCGCTTCAACATTTCCGCACCAATAGTGCCATCCAAATACGCTGTCAATGTAACCAGCGGAGTTTCTCCATCATCAAGACAAATGAAATCAACAAATTCAAACACGCGCGGATCCGACAAAGATCGTAACTCAGTATTCGGATAGCCTCCGCCCATGACTACGTTTATTTCCGGATAGTTTTGTTTTAACCATTGACCACATTTCAAAGACGCGAATAAATTGCCGGGAAATGGCACAGAGAAACAAACAAGCGTAGGGTGGTGTGCTGTTATGGTTTGATCGAGTAAAGAGATTATAACTTCAGTAATAGGATTGAGTGGTTGATGAAGTGCCGCATATAATTCATCAAAACTATGTGCGGACAAACCTAGTCGTTCGGCATATCGGCTAAAACCGAAATTAGGGTCAATCACCTCAACGATAAAGTCACTTATATCCTCCAGGTAAAGGGTTGCAATATGTCTTGCTTTATCCCGCAAGCCCATGGTACCAAATGCCCATTCAAGATCTACGAGTTGTTCGAATTTTGATGCTTCCGGCAGTAGTTTTCGCTCAGCGATGTAATAGGATAGTGAAGGATCGCGATCTTGCAGGAAGCCAATTACAGCATCGATGGTGGTGCTATAGCGATCGCGTAAGGCGTAAATTCTTTGTGCATTTGGAGAAAGCGTAAAGTCTGTTGTATTTACTGATTGGAATATTTTTGTTAAGCCCTCTTGAGAGAATATCTTCAAAATAGTATCCATACCCAAATCCACCTGAACACTTTCCATCTTCTGCGTATTGAGGTATCCTTTTAAATAGGCAGTAGCAGGGTAGGGTGTGTTTAGTTGGGTAAATGGCGGACTGACAAGGAGTATTTTCTGTGACACGAAATAATGAATTACATCTAAAGATAGGTCGGGGAAATGGAATGATTGTTTTGCTAAGCCATCAAGGATAATCAAATTCCACTTTTAAAACCAGATTTAGCTGAAACATGCCTTTAATAGGGAACCCATTTTGTCTGGTCCTAAATCGCGCATAAGTGCTTTGTTTCTGATGGGGACCGAATCAATATTCGGATGGGATGCCACTGCTTGTGTAATTTCTTCCTCACTAATGATGTGGAGGATAGGGTATGGCGATCTGTTGGTATAGTTTTCTACATCATCTGGTTGGGTGTCAGCAAATTGATATTTAGGATGGAAACTGGCAATCTGGTAAACCCCATTTAAATTCATTTGATCCAACAGATCATCTGCGTATGCCAGAAAATCATTGTAATCATAAAAGTCATTGAGGACAAGAGGATGTATAAGTAAAGTCGTGTCAATAGTGGGATCTTTTGCAATGCGCGCTAACGCATCATGTAGATGTATTAGCAAAGTCTCTTTAGTCGTGGCCTCAGAAACTGCATAGTGAATGCCTTTCCGTAGATGGACTTTTTTGGCAAACGGACATAGATTAAGCCCTATGACAACCGTCTCCACCCACCGCTTTACTATTTCAATAGTCTTTTGATTATCCAATTGAGTAGCTATTTATAATTTGATGGAACAGGCCAGAGAAATAAAAAAGATGATAATTATTTTACTAAGGTAACAGTAGACGTATGCCATCCAGGTTCGCCGGTTTCCTGATCGGTATAATTGATGTGAATGACATATACGCCGGGATTAAGTCCCCGACCAGCATTCGTGCCGTCCCACGTTTCGTCAAAGGAATGCGCTTCAAAAACATTTTCACCCCATCGTGTAAAAACACTCCAGGTTATATCTTTCATTCCGTAAGCTTCAATTTTAACGACATCGTTACTCCCATCACCATTCGGGGAAAAGATATTCGGCACATAAAAAACAACGCGGTTTTCGACACATATTTCCCGATACAAGGTGTCACTGCAACCCAAATCGTTAGCTACAATCAAAGTGATCGTGAAATCACCAATAGCGTTATAATCATATTCAATAAATTCGCCTTGAACATAAGGGATTGGCCCTGAACCATCGCCAAAATCTATAGTTGCATTCGTATACCCCGTAGCGAGATCAATCACTTGAATGGTATTGTCAATAATATCGATACATGCTTGATTCGGTGTGATGGTAAAGTTTGCACTCAAAGGTGGAGGACCAGGTATTTGAATGTCATAGGATTGCATGCAACCGCTAAAAAGTTCTACTATTTCTGCCTGATAAATTCCTGGATTACCTTGAAGGTAGGGGCTCTCATAAATAGTATCAAGTTGCCATTGCACGATATATTGGCCAGGTATAGGTAGGATGATTTCAACATAACTTGTGTCATCATAGCAAACGGCTGGACCGGTTATTAATTCAATGTCAAATGGTTGATATACATATACGGAAGCAGTCCCTGAATACGGTTCAGAACATCCATCTGTAACGGTTACGGTGTATAGCGTACTTGTTGGCGGACTAACAATATGGCTGGATCCAAATCCAAGGCCTTGATCCCATGTAGAAGTAAGGGTGCCCGTACCACCCGTTGCGGCAACAGCCACTACAGTATTTTCGCCAAGGCAAATAGAGTCCGTTGTCGTGGTCACCCCTGTGATGGGAGGCATGACACTAAAGAATATCCGCTTATTCGAGCCACATGGGCCAGTGCCCCTAGTGTAAAATAATTCATGTGTTCCAGTCCCTAATTGTATTGGATTAAATGACGGTGGAGCGGGCACGCCATTGATAAAAAAAGAACCTCCTGGCGGAGCAATCGCAACGTTAATAAGCGTGTCCGAACTACAATAAATCTGTTTAACGCCGGTGATGGTTACAGCTTCCCGTAAAATGATTTCCACAGTGTCTATAGTGAGACAGCCTGCGGGTGAAACATAAGAAATCTCATGTAATCCCGGAGGAAGTAATTGTGGGTCAAAGAGTCCGCTTGCACCATCTAAAAAGCCTGGACCGGACCAGGTGCCTCCTGGAGGGTCTGCTGTGAGAATCTGTGACAGGCTAAGTTCACAAAAGCTGTAATTGGGAATTGTTGCAAATGGTTCTACAGAGATGACAAAACTATCCAGGCAATTTACTGCTTCAAACAAAATAGTATGTACGCCGCCACCCGCCATCGCTGGATTAAAATACCATTCGTCATTGAATTCTGTGATGGTAGGACCAGTGAAAGTTCCCCAGTCGGGGTTGTAGTCGACATAGTCGCTGAGTTGGAACCATGTGTCTTCCTGGCAAAACGAAATCGGATCATACGGATCCGCATAAGGAGCTACAATATATAATCGAAATACATCAGTACATCCGAAAGCAGAGATCGTATAATCGTATTCACCAGGTCCTAGCATACTGATGTCAAATGCATTCAACAATGGAAGATATACCCCTGGGCCCGACCAATCGCCCACCTGATTAAGCAACATAAGGGAGTCTTCAGCACAAACAGTAAAGTCCGGACCAGCCCATAACTCCTGAATATAAATTTCGATCGTATCTGTACACCCTTGCAATGTGTATACATAACTATACGTCTGATTGGAAGCAACGGTCCACGGACGAATTCGACCTACGACCGCATTGACTATACCTGGACCTGACCAACGACCGCCATAGGGTACGGCGACAAGATCAAATTCCTGAGAACTGCAGATAGTATCTACATCAGGCATCGTGATGCCCGGTTCCACATTGACGCGTTTGTAGCCAATACACCCGTTGGGCGCTGTGTAATTAACAACGAAAGAGCCTACGGTCACCGGACTAAATGTGCCATCTGCCATGATGTGTGGCCCTTGCCAAAATCCACCGGAGGGTGATCCTCCATTGACCGAAAAGTCTGCAGAGCCAACACATGCTGCTTCTATACTGCCTGCATTAACGGGAAGCACTAAAACAGTATCGAAAGCGACACATCCATTAGGAGCAGTATAGGTGACAATATCTGTATTGAGCATAGTTTCATTGTTCCATCGCCAAAACTGATATCGACCATCAGCTTCCAACCAGGCCGGAATGATCATGGATGTATATAATCCACCCGGAAGGCTTGATTGATAAAAATGATCACCCATACTTGAACATATAGTATCCTGAATCGGATTCAGAATTACCGGATTTTCAAGTGGAACATAATTGAATTGAGCAACAGCCATATCCCCGCTCACCGGATCAGTCACTGTTACTGTTAAGAGCATCGCTACATCAGTACAGACATCAACGGATGCCTGATTTAGTGGGATATGTCCCCATACAAAATTATAGGGTACACCGGGATCGCCGATGACATTCGCCGTAGCAATACCGCAATCGCCCTCGCAAGCCTGGTCGTCAATCACGATTTCTACAGTAAAAGGACAATTGGCTAATGCAAAAACAACATTCGCCCCTACATCATGCCATTCACCACATGCATCTTGAATGGCGCCATTAAATAATAATCGATAAGTTCCGGATTGTGATAATGGTGGATTAAAGACCACCTCAAATAATTGTCCTAATTCACCGGAAACACAATCCAGTGGATTGACTTGAGAAATCGACGGGCCTCCCGGACCTATAACTGAAAAATTAGTGGCGGCCATGGCATCACAATCCACCGGAAAATCAAATTGAAAAGTGATCGCATCCATTGGACAATCCAACGTACTGACAACTTCGAGTAAAGGAGGTACAGGGTCATCGATTTCTACCATCCAGTTTAACGACCAACCAGCCGCAACAATATTGTCATCACTGATGAAATGAAATGTCACGCAGCCACTCGTGGCAACGATGACAGGAGGGGGTTGAATAATACCGGTGAGTGATGCTAATAAAGGAGATGCTGTATTTGGTCCATCATAAATAGCCAGGATATCATAATTTTCTTCTGTTGAAAAGAAATCAAAAGCAACGATGATTTCATCTGCATTAGCAACGCAAATAGTAAAAATGAAATCCTCGTTATGATCGTACTGACCATCTTCGGGGCCGGCTTCACTGTCTGTAAGTGTGCCTTCACAATCATCCACCGTGAGGTTTTGCATCATATAGGTAGGCTGTGCAATACTCGATTGCATACAAAGGCAACTGACAAAAAATATGATGTGCAGGATGGCCGATTTATGAATATACTGAAGGCGCTTCAAAAGAATTAGCTTCATTTAATTTCTTGTAATAGCTACAAAGTCTGTTTCAAGCAAATTGCTTTCATTGCCAGCTCGATCGTAAAGTTTAATTTGAAATTTGGTAAGTTCTGTTTGCCCATTGCCAAATAAAAAAAGGCTTGGAAATTCAATATTAAGCTCACCCTGAATTGGTGCATCTGCACCAGGAGGCGCCAGAGGTCCTACATAGAATCCATCGAATGCCTCTAATCGGATATCCCGAATATGCAGGGCATATTGATCCGGATTTTCAAACCCTAGATCGCCATCACCATCCTTATACGAAATTCGCAGGTAGAGGACATCTTCGTATTGTCGAATAGTGTCGCTGGATATTTCTACAAGGCCGATTTCGGGAATTGTAGAATACGCCACTACCTCATCCTTGGTGCAGCCCGAAACGATCATTACGCACAGAAGCAAAATGCTACTCAGCCCAACGAAACGACATATAATCTTTGATGTAATAAATACCATTATCATTTGGAATTTCCGTTATTGGATTTTGCTCATCCTGAACATATACTCTAAAAAACCATTGTTCCTGACCGATGTCAAACTCAGTCTGTGGATTGAGATCAATATAGTGTGTGTAGGCGACCAGGTCACCGTAGAACCCTCGTTCATATCTTGAAGCGCCCAAAATTTGAAGAGGATATTCTTGCGCGTTAACAAATGAATTCGCATCACTTGAAAAGGCAATGCGATTATTTCCAAAATTAGATGGCAACATGGCATCATGATGGAATGCAAAGTATAGCCGAATAGTTGTAGCGAGGATTGGCACAATTACAGGGCCGCTGAAATTGACTCTTGACATCCAAACATCTGCTTCGGTGGCACCAGCTCCTATCAACTCCGGAATGGGTTGGTTGAATTGCCGAATATTTCCTGTGATATCCGGCGCACCATTGGATATCCATGTTTGTATATTGTTGATGTATTGGGCTTTTTTTTGTGGCCAATCTGAATCAGGTTCAACTTGAATTGGCATCGCCGGTGTCAGTAAATTATTAAGCCGCGCCATCAAAACAGATTTTTGAGGCTTAAAAGGATCAACACGAAAAGTATAACTCCCATCATTTTTGATTGGGCTTTGGAAAACCAAGGTATTATAGGAGCTTTCCATTGTTCTGTAATCCGGTTCAAAAGTTCCGTCGTGGCATCCTATATTAGCACAGGTAGGCCTAAGGATGTTTTGGTAAATACCAGCAAAGGAATTAGGCTCAGGATTAATGATTTCGAGTTTCACGGTGTCCTGATTGACTACCTGTCCATCAAATGGATTTACTGGTGGTTCGTTTTTCTCGCATGAGAAAAAAATCAGTAACATGAAACCCAAAGAACAAATTATACCTATTCTCATAACTTAAATTCTATCAAATAATGAACGAGCAGTAGGATCCAGTAATCCTTGGTTGATGACGGTATCTTTTATGCCAAAAAGATCTGCAATGGTAGGCACGATATCAGAAGCATCACCAATTGGATTGTTAACACTTCCTACGCGTAGTCCTGCATCAATATTTGGTCCGGCCATCAGACTGAATATTCTTCTTGTATTTTCATTGTTCCCGGAATGATCGTAAGCAAACCAGTCATTATCATCCATGATTGGATTCGGTTCAAGATCTCTTCCGTGTTCTGGCATGACAATCAACGTTGTCTTTCCAGCCATTTCTGGAATTCGTTGAATTTCGCGCCATAGGAAACCAACACCATGATCACCTCGATGCAGGTTTTTCAAATAAGCTGTGTAATTACCGTGGCACACATCAATATTTGTCATATCTACTACGGTCAATTTAGGTTTAAACCAATTGAGAAGTTCAACAGCATAGCCAATTGTTTTTAAGTCTCCGTTATCATTGACAGGAGGCAAGGTGAGCGAACCTGAATTTACTTTTTCAAAAGTCTTTTTGACAAATTCTTTTATTGAATCCTCTTCGTCGTTATCATTATATAAATGAGAGATCTCTAATCCTTCATTTCTAAAGTTTTGATTTAGGAATTCGCGCATTTCAAGAATCTTGCTCCATTCCGTATCCGGATGGTAGTTCTTGAAATTCATAAAATGCTCCATCCCAGGAGAACCAAAGGTCGTGGTGGGAGCAATAAAATTTCCTCCATACATTCTGCCGTAATCAGCGTTAGCAGAGTAGTTAAGTAATGGGCGTGATCCTGTGATGCCTACGCCCACAAACCAACAGTCAGTTGCTTTAAATCCGGCATGCCGCCTGAGATATTCAAATATAGTAGGCGCAGCAGGTCGACTTTTTAATCCTTGCGTAGTAGAGTAGTTTCCGGATATTCCGGTGCTTAATCCACTAAAGTGCCCTGCACCACCTTTTGAAAACCGTACCTCAGGAAACAAAGTCCCAATTTGGTCAAGGGGCGTTTGTAGTATTGGATCTATTGGAATACCGCCAATAATGTTATTAACGTTATCATCAAGACCATACGCTATCTTGTCATCAGGAGGTGCCCCGGTCAACATATTGTACATGATATTGCCCTCAACATCTTCATTTTGCCCTTCGGCTAAGTAGCGTTGTAAAACTGATTCCTGCTGTCGTACACCCCCGGCAAATAAAACAAAAACCACATACTCAGAGAGTGGAGGTTTTGTGGACATGCTCATCAGCCCGGAAGGGAGGATGTAGGGCATGGCAATTGTTGCTGCACCGGCAAGGGTAGAACTTTTAAGAAACTTTCTTCTTTTCATAATCAGCAGGTTTAGTAATGTGCGTGTTCATTTGATGTTGCAAAAGAAAAGTAGACAAGCTCCGGTGTTAAGGAAGGTCGGCTCTCGATATAATTTATCATCCATTGTAGTTCAGCTTCCGTAGGCTGCCGCACTAGGAATCGCTTATATGTATTGCGGATAAAAGCTTCCGGATCACTCCGCATGAATTCTTCAGAAGGTAATTTGACATTTGGATCATTCATGTATTTGCTTACCAGAATATCATAGGCTACTTGCTTATCGCCAATAGACTCAATAGCTTTTAGGGCTTGTAACATTTGATTCGGACCAATAGCCGTTTGAAACATATTGGCGTACAATATGGAAATGAATTGTGCATGGGTCTTTGGCTTGTCTTTAAAAGAATTTACCGGGGAGATTTCTACATCCTGAATATCATAGACGTAATATTCTTTTTCACAAGAAGCGAAGAGCATTAACCCAAACAGGCTCATGACCCATATGATCTTACTACCTGAAGTTTGCATATTCATCCGTTACCAGTATTTGTGCAATAACCCAATTAATGTCTTTTGTCTGAATGTAAACAGGTAGCAATGTTACGAGTTCACCTGATGATGGTGGTCGGCTCATAAAGACTTGATAACACCAAATGACCATGCCTTCATGCATTTCATTGGACTCGGTTAAGAGTCGGATATAATCATTCTTATTTGAACCAAGTGCACCAAATAATTCCTCCGGTTGATTGGTTTCAATCATGTCAAAGCATTTGAGATATTCCTGCTGTGTCGGCAAGCGCCACAGGAGTTCGTCGAAAGTAGCTCTGACAAAATTAAACGTGTTCATATTGATAATGTCATAGATGGTATTATCAATCATAAACGCAAACATTTGATGGTAATGAATTAGACCATCGTAAAAGGCCAGACGGCTGTCCAGCGTTGCCTGATTTCTTCTGATTTGATTATGCTTTGCGTAATAACCATCCCAATTACCTTCAAGCGAATCAATATGAGCGCTATTTCGAAGTATACCAATATCACGCTGGAGGTCATAATCAGGAACACCTTCAATACATCTCACTTTGGCGAGATTGTACAGATTTTGAGCATAAGCTGCTTTGTAAGAAAACTCATTTTCCCGATAGGTGGTATCTGTCATCAATTGATAAATGATACTATCCCTTGTCGCCCGATCTAAACCAGCTGCTTTAAGCCGATCCACCTCAATGATTAATTCATCATCAAGTGGTTCGCGACCTACGATATCGATGTATAATCGATTGACATAATTTTCAATCTTGATATCAGAAATATTAAAGGTCGAGTAGGGCGGATTGTCACCAACGACTACAAGGCTTTCTTTTGTGCATGACAAGGTCATTAATAGACATCCCATGACGAAGCAAAAATGATATACCAACCGCATAAATTATTATTGGTTAATCCTTAATTAAGACCCTCGCCGCAACCGATATGCTGCCTGAGAATCAGATAGTTGAATGTTTTAAACAGTGAGCTAGCGCTCTAAGGGTGCAACCGAGGGTTAAGGTAACTTAAAAATGCTTTAAAACAAAATATAAAATCCAAATACAATGTCACCTTCGCGACTGAATAATTGTCGGGAATTCTTGATTTTCGATGAGCCATGAATCAAGTGGGGACAGAACGGCAAGACAACCTAAACATCAAATGTAGTAGACAGTGGAGGGCAAATAGAATGGATAATTTTGATGGTCCTCTCATTATCATCAAAGGCATCATGGCCAATGGTGACGTTATCAACCTAAGCGTTGAAGTATATTTCCTGCGCTTTTGGTTTCTTTTAAACTTCTACTTGAAAGCTACGGAGGAAAATTATCTATTTGGAAAGGACTTCGTTTAGACTTAATTTCTGATCAACTTTTGGACGTCCTTTTTCGTCAAGTTTAATGGTAATGCATTCTGTTTCTTTGTCGTGTTCAAGAAACAAATAGTAACCCTTTTCTGCAACTTCTTTAAGGAAGGCTGTTTTTTCAGAAAGTGTTACCAGAGGTCGTATGTCGTACCCCATAATGTATGGCAATCCGACATGATGTGCTGAAGGAATAAGATCAGCGGCATAGATTATGGTGGTATGATCATTCACTCTGATCTCGGGTAGCATCATTGATTCGGTATGCCCATAGGACAACCTGATGCTTATTTGGTCATCCCATTTGTAGCCACTTTCTTCGGGAAAGTAATGCAGTACCCCTGCTTCCTTTAGCGGAACAAAATTCTCTTTAAGAAAGGAAGCTTTTTCTCTGGCATTAGGAGTAAATGACCAATCATAATGCCGTTCTGTTGTCCAGTACTTCGCATTCGGAAAAGCAGGGGAAAGAACCCCTTGATCATCTTTGCTGACAGCCCCACCAACATGATCAAAATGAAAATGGGTCAGAATGACATCCGTAATATCACCGGGCTGGTAACCAGCAGCCTGAAGTGATCCCATTAAAGTGCCTTCGCCATGCTGGTAATAATGTCTAAAAAAATTTTCACCTTGCTTGTCTCCAAGGCCTGTATCAATAAGGACGACTTTAGAATCATAAACTAATAACAAAGAGCGCATGGTCCAGCTGCACAAGTTCGCTTCATCAGCGGGTATCATCTTATTCCATATAGATTTAGGGACTACGCCAAACATAGCGCCACCATCCAATTTGAAATGTCCATTGTCGATTGGAATAATCTTCATCTTAGTATCCAATTGTTTTTTTGCCGATAAGATCGCCTTTGCGCAATGCAGCCAATTGAAGTCCTGTGGCAGCTGCTTCAGTACCTTTGTTGCCGTGTTTGCCACCAGCTCTGTCAAGGGCCTGCTCGGGCGTATTTGTGGTGACTACACCAAAGATGACCGGAACACCAGACATCAGTCCTAATTGCATGATGCCAGAAGCAACTGCACTGGCGATATAATCATCGTGTTTGGTTTCTCCTTTTATAATGCAACCCAGGCAAAGAATGGTATCCTTCTTTTCAGCCCTTAAGAGATGCTTGGCACCCCATGGAAGCTCAAAAGAACCTGGAACATGAATGATCTCAATATTGTGATCAAGCACACCAGCTTTCAGTAGGGTCTCTTTAGCGCCTTTTAACAGCGCCTCCGTTACATCGGGATTCCATTGTGCTACGGCTATACCTATTTTAAAGGATGAGCCATCCGGTAAGCTGACCATGGGCGGAGATGCATCCCGGGAAGCCATGATTATTTGCTTTCTGCTCGCGCAATATATTTGTCAATCGTGAGGGCTTCGTTGCTCTTCGGGTATTTTGCTTTGATTTTCTTGTAAATCACCAAAGCTTCTTCAAGATTACCCTGTGTTTCATTTAAAAGCGCCAATTTCTTTAGATAATACGGTGTCAACAGCGTATTGTCAGCAGTGGTGGTCGCCTTTTTGTAGTTGGCCAAAGCTTTATCCATTTGATTCAATTCAGAATAAACATCGCCCAATGCACCAAATTTTAAGGTTGGACCAATCTCATCTGTAGGTTTGAAGCGATTAAGATGGGTCAACGCCGCATCAAAATTTCCAAGATTGAGGTAGGATATGCCTGCGTAGAAATTACTCAGGTTACCAGCTTTTGTGCCTTTATAATCCTTGATGATGGACAAAAACCCACTATAGCCGCCCCCAGGGTTTTCCAAGGCTACCAGAAATGAATCCTGTTCAAACTGGAATTGTGCTTTCCACATTTGCGCCAGGGCCTTTTGTTCTTTTGGCTTCTGTATCAGATTCTTATAGACATACCATCCACCAAAAATAATGACGATTGCAGCGACTGCACCGATAATCTTGGTTTGGTTATGTTCAAAAAAGTTACTGGCTGATGACCTTGCCTCGCTGAGGTCAAGCAGTGTGTCATCTTTGCGGTTATTTCGGTTTCTTCTAATTGCCATTGAAGCAGTATGTTTTAAAAAAGTGGTGCAAAAGTAATCATTTGCCGTAAATCCTCAAATGAGTGATAAAAGTATTATGTGTGGACTTGAATTTCAGCGTATTATTAAGCTATTCAGCGATGGGCAATAATCAGGTAAAAGCAATAATTGCATTGATTTTTCCAGGCTGTTCCAAAAGAATTAATCCATTATATAGGGATAATCCTCTTGTAGGTAATTGTCAGTGTATAATTCTGATGCATCCGGGAATGGAGATTTCTCAGCAAAAGCTTCAGCAGCGTCAATCTCTTCAAGTATAGCTTTATCAATAGCTTCTATCTCACTGTTGCTAAATAGTTTATTCTTTAATAGATGCTCTTTAAGCTGGGTGATAGGATCAAGCCCTTTATATGTTTCGAGTTCCTTCTTTGTCCTGTATTTCGCTGGATCAGAGACCGAATGACCACGATACCGATAGGTTTTTATTTCCAATAGATAGGGGCCTTTACCAGACCTGACATGCGCTGCGGCTTCCGCCATGGCATAATGCACTTTCATCACATCCATCCCATCGACGCTGGAACTAGGCATCTCAAAAGATAAAGCCTGTTTGTACAGATCCGTTACATTACTGGTGCGGTCGACAGAGGTGCCCATGGCATAGTGATTATTCTCTACAAGGTAGAGTACAGGTAATTTCCATGTCATAGCCATATTAAAGGACTCATGTAAAGCCCCCTGGCGTGCTGCCCCATCACCATACATGGTCAGGCAAATATTATCAGTGCCTTTATATTTTTCAGCAAATGCAATCCCAGTACCTATTGGGATTTGAGCGCCAACAATACCATTTCCACCAAAATAATAGTGTTCTTTCGAGAAGAAGTGCATAGAACCCCCTTTCCCTTTGTTTATTCCAGTGGACTTCCCAAACAACTCTGCCATACAAAGATCACTTGAGATGCCTCTGCATAGAGCAATCCCGTGCTGTCTGTAGGCTGTAGCAACAGGATCAGTAGGGCGTAGTGCCGTAGTGATCGCACCAGCAATTGCTTCCTGTCCTATATAAACATGAAGGAATCCCCTGATTTTGTTGATTGAGTACATTTTAAGGGCTCGTTCTTCAAATCGTCTGATTCGAACCATGGTTTCATACCATTGACGGTATGTTGCCAAATCAAGGCCATTAGTGCCTTTGGAAGCCTTTGCTGTCTTTTTTCCTTTTACCTGAGTCATAAAAACTATATTCGCCGAGCACACAAAGATAATCTTAATTGTATTTATAAGGCTATGAAGTCCCTTGCTATTCAGGATATCATTCTGACAAATTTTAAGAACTACACGGAAAGTAGATTCAGGATGGGACCGAAATTCAACCTTATTTCAGGGCTAAATGGGATAGGGAAAACCAATTTGCTTGATGCGATCTACTATTTATCTGTTGGCCGAAGCTATTTCACCCCTTATGACCAGCGTATCGTGCGAAAAGATGAATCCTTCTTTCGGCTGGAAGGAAAGCTCAACAGAGACTCGAAAATTCATCAGATTGTTTTTAAAGTTAAGCCCGGATCATTAAAAGAACTTCTGGTAGATGATCTCCTCATCCCCAGAATAAGTGATCACCTTAGTTTTATTCCCGTGGTTTTTTCCGCACCAAAAGATATTGATCTGGTTTATGGAGGTAGTCTTTCGCGTCGAAAATACTTTGATCATCTTTTATGTCAGATTGACCATGCTTATCTACAAGCGTTAGCAAAGTATAATCATTTGTTAGAAATGCGCAATGCAGCCTTGAAACAAGGATTTGCCGATTTGCGAACAGTTATTTCCACCTATGATGAACAAATGGCTCCGCTTGCTCAAATGATCCATGAAAAAAGGAACTGGGCGGTGCGCGATATAACCTCCCACTTGAGCGAAACCTACCTCACCTTATCAGCAAATACAGAGGAAATTGATTTAAGTTATACCTCGGATTTATTAAAGTATCCCTATGAAGTTTTAGTTGACATGAATTGGGAGGCCGATAAAAATACCGGTCGTTCAAACACAGGTATCCATAAGGATGATTATCAGTTGGAAATTAAATCCATGGCAGCAAAAGCATATGGCTCACAAGGCCAGGTAAAAAGCCTGGTGTTTGCCTTGCACCTCAGTAAATACAATATTCTTAAGCAACAGAGCGACTTCAAACCATTGCTCATACTGGATGATATCTTCGATAAACTAGATGAACATCGGCTTGAACGTTTGATGGGCATTTTATCAGACGATGCATTTGGGCAGGTCTTTATTTCCGATACGAGTGGCAAACGCGTGAGTCAAATGTTGCCAAAAGATCAGCTTCATCTGATTTCAATGTAAGCGTCCACGGCTTAATAGAGGTTGTTGGGTTAAAACATTTTAGAGCCTTTGTTGCTTCATGTTGGTTGATTGTTAAGACGATTATGCTTATCTTCATCGTATGCGAGGAGACAATAATCGACCCTTAAAAGAATGGCTTCAGGTGTTCACCCAATCACCCCAACTCAGAGCGAAATTATATCAAACAAGAATAGAAAAGATGTGGGCCGAGCTGATGGGGCCTGTGGTAAGTGGTTATACGCAACGCATCAAACTGGATGGGCAGATTCTTTTGTTGTTTATTGAGTCAGCTTCCCTAAAGTCAGAGCTCAATATCATGCGGGAAAATATTCGCACTTTGGTGAATGAACGTCTTGGCGAAGACTTTGTAAAAGAAGTAAAAGTCCTCTGATGGTTTAATTGTCATTTCCCAATCACGCTACTCCGGCAAACAGTGATTTAATTCAACAACACATTTGCAGTAGAGAAATGGCAAAGAAATGCTAAGTTTTACTTTGTCCTGTAATATAAAGACTTGCTTCCTTTCTCTTTTTAAGTTTGGCTTTTCCTTTTGTTTGTCCTGCCAGTTTCATAGCCTCTACCAGATCAACCATACCACCACTGACACAAAGTGCACTGGCCGGAACTTTGTCAAAAGTCCCGGGTTGGATCAATTGCGAACGAAAGCTATTGGTGCTATTCATGATGATTTCTTTTACCTGGACAGCACTTAATGCTGGATAGCGCGACCTGATTAAAGCCGCCATACCTGTTACAATCGGGGAGGCCATGCTCGTTCCACTAAGGAAGTCATAGGAACTGTCCGGAACAGTGGAGTAGATATATACACCGGGTGCAAATACATCAACGCCAGATTTGCCGTAATTCGAAAACTCAGCGATTGCTTCTTCTCCGCCATCAGGTGATAAAGCGCCAACAGTCAAAACGTTTTTTGCTTTCCGGGGTCCAAAAAGTGATTTTTTGCGATAGATATCATTTGGAAATTTAGGTTTACTATCTATATCCGTGGCTTCATTTCCTGCACCCTGTACAAGGAGTACGTCATGCTTCGCAGCATATTTCATCGCCTCATCCACTAAATACTTCTCAGGAGAATATCCTTTCCCAAAACTCATGTTAATCACTAAAGCGCCATTGTCAACAGCGTATCGAATGCCATTGGCGACATCCTTGTCCCGTTCATCGCCATTAGGAACTACTTTGAGACACATGATAGCGGCATTATCGGTTATGCCGTTTACGCCCAAATCATTATCTCTCACCGCGGCCACAGTGCCTGCGACATGTGTGCCATGTCGTGTGAATTGACCATCAACGATGTTGTTGCCATAACTTCTGTTGCTGAAATCTGTATAATTGTCACCAACTATTGTTCTTGAGTTATAATCAGGATTGTAGGTGTAATTTAAGACGATCTCACTTGGCCCGGTGAGCTCCTTAAACTGTTCTGTTGCTACCTCAATGAGCCAATCTAAACTTTCAACCGGTACACCTTGATCCTGTACGTTTTGAATAATAGAAGCTGCAATTTGGACATCTTGATTATTTGAATTTTCAAGCCGTACCAGGTCAAGGGAATCATCACCTAATTCCATTTTTGCAGCATACAAGGCATTTAGGACTAGCTTGGATGTAGCTTCGACTTCTTCCAGTTGCTGACTGGCACCATTCCGCTTTGCTTCAATGAAGTACTTCTTCTCTAGGTAAGCATCGTATTCCTTTTTCTTTTTGCCTTTTAGTTTATCAACATTGACGCCCTCCCAGCGTTCCCTTTCTTTTGCATATTCTCTAGTTATCTCCAGTGTTTCATTAATGACAGTTTGCCCATCCGGCCCGCCAATAAAATTCCATCCATTAATATCATCTACGTATCCATTTTGATCATCATCTATTTTGTTCCCGGGAATTTCTAGTGGGTTGACCCAAATATTTTGTTTTAGGTCAGGATGATTAATGTCTATTCCACTGTCAAGAATGGCCACGATGATTTTATTTGACGTTTTACCGGTGCTTGATTGATACCACGTGGTAGATTGGATACCCGTGGGATAACCATCTTTTGCGCCTAGTTGAAACCAGATTTCCATGTTTTTTTGGCCTTCTGAAGCAGTGGCAAAAAGTGTGAATCCAATTAGAAGCAGGATTAGACGATGGGTGCAGCGATTTATCATAAAATTATAACTGTATGCAAGACTATACTAACTAATGTACAATAATAGAATATTGTTTCTGTGTTAAGATATTTTTTGGATAAAGAAGGGTCAATAGCTGATTTACAGCCTTGTAGGCTATATGGAATTTCTTCCTGGAGCTTATTTGAAATCCTGCTGACAGGTTCTATATCTTTGCTTTTAATCTGTTAATGCGGCATTTCATTCATTCACAAAAGTATAATCGATTGCGTTATCTGTTTGTACTTATAATTTTTTCCTTTTTCATTACCCCCAATACTGTTCATGCGCAGGGGGATGTTGGCGTATTTCTTGGTTTGTCAAACTATCAGGGGGATCTTGCGTCCTACAATTTTGAGGAGGGCATTAACATAAAATTAGGTCCTGTCCTTGGCCTGCACGCGGGATATGAACTCAACAAGCGTTTTCAATTGCGGGCGGATCTCCAATATGCTCGAATTTCAGGGACGGATGCGCTTCAGGTAAAAGAGACGAATCGAAGCCGTAATCTTGACTTTTTTGCCCCGGTCATTCAATTGGCTGTTGGAATAGATTGGAATATGCTTGGCTTTAACACGAATCTCCCTGGTTCGTTTACACCCTATGCGGCTGTGGGCGCGAGTGTTTTCTACTTCAATCCAAAAACGAAATACCAGGGGGAGAAGGTTTCCTTGCAACCACTAGGGACAGAAGGACAGTTTCTTGAGGATTATCCCGATCAAAAGCCATATTCCCGAATCCAAACTTCTTTGCAATTTGGTGGCGGTTTGAAGTATCGCATGCAGCGTAATATTATTATCGCTCTTGAGGGGATGTTGTCCTTTACGTTCACCGATTACCTTGATGATGTTAGTACGATATACATTAGTTATCCTGAGCTGTTGGATAAAGCTGGTCCCTTAACTGCAGCATTGGCAAATCGGCAAGGAGAATACTTAGGTACGGATCCGGTCATAGCTCCTACAGGTTCCGCCCGGGCTAATCCTGAATCGAATGATTTATTTGGCGTGATGACTTTCAGAATCTCCATTCCTATCAAAGTAGGTTCTGAGAAATTTAGAATCAGACGGCACAATAATAAAACTATCCAGAACCCTAAGTTTTGATTCCCCTATTTTCGCCTTTGATTGGAGACACCACAAGACATATTAAAACGCTATTGGGGCTATGACGCGTTCAGGCCGCTACAGCAAGAGATTATTGATCGCGTCCTCAAGGGAGAAGATGTTTTGGCTTTACTTCCCACAGGGGGAGGCAAATCACTTTGTTATCAAATCCCCGCTTTGGTTCAGGATGGGCTTACAATCGTTGTATCCCCACTGATCGCCTTGATGAAGGATCAGGTGACTAAACTTAAATCTATCGGCATATCCGCTGAAGCGATTTATTCAGGAATGCATAAATCAGACATTGACAGATTATTGGATAATGCGCGTTTTGGGCATACAAAACTCCTCTATGTTTCGCCGGAAAGATTAAAAAATCCGATGTTTCGCGATCGCGTCGCGTCCATGCCGGTCAATCTGATCGCCATCGATGAAGCCCATTGCATTTCCCAGTGGGGGCATGACTTCCGGCCTTCCTATCT
>JBBKWA010000183.1:0-3187 GCA_037968695.1 Saprospiraceae bacterium | reverse complement strand
TTAAAGCCAGACGAACCCCTGGACAACTAAATTTACGACTTTTCTTAATTATTGAAACTGAATGATGACGAGTGTGTCGTGTTATGTGGGGGGTGAACTAGAAAAGTCATTGTTAAATGAAAGATCTCCGAGTCCAGCCTTATCCTGGGTTTTGACGGTGTTTTGTTTTATTCCTACCCGAATAGAGGATTTTTAGAAGTTTAGTTTAAGCGTCGACGGATTACGAGGGTAAGGAAGGATGGCAAATTTTGATGGTAGGATTCTACGTTTTTCGAATGAAGCCGGAAAAAAAGACATGTCATGAGCCTCGCACTTAATGTTCTAGACTGACCGTCGACAGGCTGGCTATGAAAGGATCTGTTCTTTAAATGAATCTTCAGATTTAACGAATTCTATTCTCAAAGCATGGCGACAATCTGGGACTCGGTAAATCCTCCTTTTTTCATAATTCGTAAGTTTAAAGTTAGGCATTTTGTCTACTTTTAAACTGTCTGAAAAACGGGGAAGGCTACAAAAACGGGGAAGGCTACACCTGGTTTTTATGTGGTGACACGATTTATCGTGACAACCATGTTGAGTCAAAATTGTATGCCAAGCTTTAGGATGAAAATGTTAATGGAAACGAACTATGCAGTATCATAAACGGATACAAGTCATTATTTTTCTACTGGGATCTCACTGGCTGGGTATCACTCAGGGATTGGAGGATAAGCAATGGCTCATGCTTAATTATATCCATTTTGATTTTCAACAAAATGAAATGACCATGGATATTTTGCCACATCCTTCTAATGACATTCGCCCTAGCTTTTATAATAATACAATCTGTGATGAAGAAGGAAATTTGCAATTCTTTTCTTCCGGATGTTTTATTGCCAATGCGGATTGGAATGTAATAATGAATGGCGATTCGTTAGATCCGGGTTCGCTTGATTTTGGATATTGCCAGCACGGACACGCTCTTTGGGATCAGAATACGATCATTCTTCCCCTCCCGGATCATGACAACCAATACCTGCTATTCAGCTTGGATGTTAAATCCCCTTTTCCGCCTGAAGACACGATGTATGCTAGTTTGGTTCCATTACATATGTATTACCATGTGGTTGACATGGACCGACAGAATGGTTCAGGAGAAGTAATCCTGAAAAGGCAGATCGCAGTGGAGGATACTTTGGCACGGGGGTATATACAGGCGACAAGACATGCCAACGGACGCGACTGGTGGGTCTCAGTACCGGAATGGAATTCACAATGTTATTATGTGCTTTTGGTCAGTCCGGACGAAATCTCTCTTCCCACTAAATGGTGTTCCGGCCCGGTATATGGAGACAGTGATTTTGGAGCTGCCGTGAGCTTTAGTCCGGATGGTGCATGGTATGCTAGGACTGTATCATGGCTGAGTGATTCCCTGGGACAGGTCGATTTGTTTTCATTTGACAGATGTAGCGGAGAATTACAACATCAATACAATCTGACATTTCCAATCGATCAACAAGATTACACCGGCCTTTCCTTTTCACCTGGGAGCCAGTTTTTATATGTATCCACATATAAATCGCTGTGGCAATATGATCTGTGGAGTGATGATATTCCTCAATCTCTTGTTAAAGTTGGTGTCATTGATGGTAATCTTTCTTTCGATAAAGGAAGCCTTTTTGCACAAAGAACTGGTCCGGATCACAGAACATATATTAACAGTCCCCTGGGACATAACTATTTAAGCACTATCCACTTTCCGGACAAGAAAGGAGTGGAATGCCAGTTCATGGCTCATGACCTCCTCCTTCCTGAAGGTCGGCAGAATTACAGAGGGCTTCCCAATTATCCCAATTACCGGCTTGGACCAATGGATGATAGTCTTTGCGATACGCTTCACCTGGATAATATTCCGGTTTCCAATTTCCGATATGAAGTTGTTTCCAATATTTCCAGGGAGATCAGGTTTATCAACTTGTCCTACCATGAACCTGAATATTTTTATTGGGACTTTGGAGATACCAACTCCAGTGATGCGTCAAATCCGATACATGTTTACGATACCTCTGGCGTGTATACTGTATGCCTTATTGTGGAGAATGATTATGGATCTGATATTTTTTGTCAGGATATTGAATTGCTGACCACCTCCAGTTATTCAACTGACCGAGTGGATTGGTTAACCATATTCCCCACATTGGCCAAGGATATGTTATTTCTTCAAATGGGTGAGGAAATCTCATTTCCCATTCAAATTGAAATCATCAGTCTGACAGGCCAGCGTATGCTTCAACAAGTCATCACGGATTACAATTCGGTAATTGACCTGAATAATATTCCCTCCGGAATGTATTTGTTAAAGGCTATGGATGAAACGCATCGTTTTACATATATGTTTTTTGTAAAAATATAATACTGATTCTCAACATTCGCATAAAGAGGTTTGATAGTTTAGGATCAGCGCCGACAGATGACGAGGGCAGGGAAGGATGGCAAATTATGAGGGTAGGATTCTACTTTATTTTTTCAAATTACGCCGAAAAAAAAGACATGTCATGAGCCTCTCACATAACGTTCCGGGCTACCCGACGGCAGGGTGAGCTCGGTTAGGTTGTTTCAAGGTTTTTGATTTCAAGGTTAGTTTTTTCATTTTCTAGGTTAAAAGCCCTGCTGGCGCGGTAGGCATTGTTAGCACACGTTTTATTTTAACTTCAATTTAGATTAAACTTTAGTCACATGTACTATTTGGCACTTTGATAAAATTCTTGGGAAAGCTATTATTTTGATTCGAGGTTTGCCTTAGTATGCCATTATCTTCTTTAAGTGTCATTTGATTTCCAATACTGTCATGGACATTGATTTTAATTAGATCTTCAATAATTGTATATCCAACTTCAAATTGCCAATCATCAGTGCCGTCATTATATAAAACGTTTTTTTCGGAGGTAAAGCACAACGAAACAGAACAAGTGTCATTGATCGGACTTATCCATTTGGTGCCAATCAACTCTATGGCAGTATTAGGAGTTGTCAAGAATGCCATGCTAAGGGTTACACTTAGAACAAGCAGTAGAGGATATATGTGCTTTTTCATAGGTATGATATTTTAATGTGTGCTAACTATGTTATATGCGATACATTATATCGCATAATTTCCTATTGGGCTGGTATGTCGCTATAAAGTAGCGTGTTACATGCCTTCTAGTAT
>JBBKWA010000182.1:0-21421 GCA_037968695.1 Saprospiraceae bacterium | reverse complement strand
CCGCTCACCGCTCACCTTCCGCCACAGCGGAACACCGCTCACCGCTCACCTTCCGCCACAGCGGAACACCGCTCACCGCTCACCTTCCGCCACAGCGGAACACCGCTCACTTCATCTCCCGTGTGCTGTCAATATCATTTTTATACACGATGGTTCGGTATGGAAATGGAATTTCAATTCCCTCCAGGTCAAAACGTTGTTTAACAGATTTAAGCATATCACACATCAATACAAATGCATGATCACTTCCTTCGGCCCAAATATAGGCTTTAAGGTCGACGGAATAATCTGATAGTGCAACAACAAGCACCGCCACAGCTGGTTCATTCGCTTCAATCTCTTCTTCTGTTCGGTTGTCTAAAAAGAAAGGATGGTTTTGCGCTTCATCGCGAATGATATTCATTGCTTTGTCAATGTTTGAATCATAGCTTATGGAAAAAATAATATGCTTTCTAATTTTTTCATCCTGTATATTGCTGTTAATTAATGTTTCCTCGCTGATGACGCTATTCGGAATGACAATTCTTCGGTTTTCATAATTATTGATGAGTGTATGGCGTAAGGTGATGTCCTCAACAACACCTTTTTGGCCATTGTTAAGTTCTATAATATCACCAATTTTATAAGGCTTAAAAATCAGAATAAAGAGTCCGCTGATAATATTTGAAAAAGCTTTTTGTGAAGCGAAACCTGCAATCACCGCGATAATACCTGCACCAGCAAACAGCGCTGTCCCAAGCGATTTTAAGTAAGGGATTTTTAAAAAGATAAAAATGATGGCTACTGCATAAATGACAAATCCTACTGAGTTTTTGATAAATGAAAAGTTGGTAGGGTCGGCTTTTAGCCTATTCGCATAATTATCAATAAATAGATTTAGTATTTTTCGCAATACCAATGAAAAAACAACAGCAATAGCTAATGTGATACTAATTAGAAGAAGATATTGGAGGGCGTCATGATTCATGTTAAAGCATTTTAAAATATGCAGATATAAACTGATTTTTTATAGTGTAGTCCCGGCAGGGATCGAACCTGCATCTAAAGTTTAGGAAACTTCTATTCTATCCATTGAACTACGGGACCAAATACCAGGATGACTAGAAATGTGGCTTGAATGATATAATAAAGTTCAAGATTTCCTAAATCACCACTGCGATTGCAAATATAAAGCTATCTACCATTGGAAACAGTGGTCAATGGCTATTTTCTATGCCCTGATTCACACCTCGTTAACAGGATGTCATACATCCAGATTTTTTAGATATATATACTTATCCTAATTTTGTGTTTGTATTTAGGAAAATTTAAAATATTTATAAAATGACGCTACTTAAGAATTTATTTGCTGTTGTTGTTCTCACATTGTCTGTGACGATGATCGCATGTCAGGGTGGAGCAGACGAAGCTCGCGAAGAAGCGAGAGAAAGCCTTTCTGAACCAGGAGACGGTGCATTATCACCACAACTCACCAGCCCGGGGGACCAACCATCTTCTCTTACTGCTGAAGAGCAAGCTCCAGCTGGGCCTACTACAGAGATGGACTTTGACCACACAGATTATGAGTTTGGAACCGTAAAGGAAGGAGAAAAGGTTTCTCACACCTATTCATTTAAGAATACAGGAAAAGAACCGTTAATCATTAGCAGCGCCAAGGGTAGCTGCGGATGTACTGTGCCAAAGTGGCCTTCTGAGCCGATTGCTCCGGGAGGTGTAGGCCAGATTGATGTAGTTTTTGACAGTAAGGGAAAGCCAGGAAAGCAGGCAAAGCGTGTCACCGTGAATGCCAATACTGTCCCGGCACAAACATTTCTGAATATTTCAGGTACTGTGGAGAAAGATCCAAATGCTGCAAAACCAACAGCACCAATCAAATAATTGCAAGTAACCTTGTGTTACAAAAACATAAAATGCCTGTAAGGATGTTTTCTTTACAGGCATTTTTAATTTTACCGTATGAAGTCCTATTTCTCACTCGTTAAATTTACGCATACCGTCTTCGCGTTACCCTTTGCTTTCCTTGCGTTCTTTTTAGGGGTGACGGCAGAGGCAAATGGAATTGACTGGATCCTCTTGCTGTTGATTCTCCTGTGCATGGTGTTTGCTAGAAGTGCAGCGATGGCATTTAACCGGTACGTAGATCGAGATATTGATGCCCGAAATGAAAGAACATCGATTCGAGAAATTCCGGCAGGTATAATCAAAGCCAAATCCGCACTTGTCTTTGTATGGCTTTCGTCGCTGGCTTTTGTCTTCACAACATACTGGATCAATCCGCTGTGCTTTTTCTTGTCACCAATTGCCTTACTCGTCATACTCGGTTACAGCTATACCAAGCGTTTCACCTGGCTATGTCACTTCATTCTTGGCCTTGGCTTAGGATTAGCGCCAATTGGGGCTTATATGGCCGTTACCGGGACATTTGAGTTGTTGCCTATCCTATATGGGGTGATGGTGTTGTTATGGGTCAGTGGATTTGATATTATTTATGCGCTGCAGGATGTGGATTTCGATCGAAACAATGAATTGTATTCTGTCCCCGGTCGATTTGGTGCACGAAAAGCAAAAATCATTTCTATTTGTCTTCATGGACTTTGTGCGATTATGCTATGTTGTATAGCATGGTATCAGGCCACTTTATTTCCAACCTTAGGTTTTCTGCATTGGATAGGCGCATTGGGTTTTGTTGCCTTACTCGTATGGCAGCATTATTTGGTGATAAAACATGATTTAGCCAAAATCAATCAGGCATTCTTTGAAACAAATGGTGTAGCTAGTTTGCTTTTTGGAACAGCAGTTATTCTGGATGTACTGTTCTAAGAAAAAGTACATACTTCAAATCAAAATAGTGTCTTGTTCTATCAATTAGCTTCAAGAAAGGAGAGAAATTTAGCCATGGCTATTGCACGGTGGCTCATAGTCTTTTTTATAGAAGCGTTTAACTGGCCAAAGGTTTGATCAAAGCCAGCCGGCATAAAAACAGGATCATATCCAAACCCACCATTTCCCATAGGTTGATGACAAATACTGCCTTCTACGGTTCCTATGAAGAAATGACATTGGTGATCATTGCGCTGAAATGCAAATACGGCTACAAAGCGTGCAAGCCTATTTTCTACTCCTTTAATTTCAGTTAAAACTTTCTGGATATTCTCGTGAGAATTTTTGTTTTCTCCGGCATACCGTGCAGAAAGGACACCTGGTCTGTTGCCCAGTGCCTCCACTTCAAGCCCACTGTCATCGGAAAAAGAAGGAATGCCAAGATGCTTAAAGGCATATAGCGCTTTTGCCTGCGCATTGGCTTCAAAAGTCTTATAAGGTTCAGGAATTTCGTCTGTTAGTCCTACATCCTTTAATCCAAGAATTTCATATTTCCCGGAAACCATCTCACGGACTTCTAGAATTTTATTTTCATTGTGACTGGCAAAAAGTAGTTGCTTCATGAATAAGGTTCTAATGCTTCTCCATAAACAACTGCATGGCCTGCCATAATTCTTTTTTATCCGAATTGCTTCCCGCCAATTTTTCCAACGAAGAGGTAAGGATAAATGTGAACCCTTCCATCGTTAAATAACCTGATTTTTTTAAATCCACCCAAAGTCCTAAGGCAGCAGGGAACACACCAAAACTTATAATTAATCTTGGCTTGGCCCCCTTGATATCGGCAAGCGAAAGTGGTTGGTCAGAACTAATCTGATGGCAGTAAGCATTCTGAAGGAAATCCGCATTTAAGGCAGCAGCGATTTTTTCCAGCAGTTCATTATCCTGATCGGTACAGTTTTGATCAGTTACAATCCACAACCATTTGTCCGATACGGGAGGTGTTTTTTCAGGGCTTTCAGGTATATTATACGTGGTATAGGGGAGCATTTGCCAAATTTTGTTGCAAGGTATTGTATAGAGGGCGAATAAAGTAATCATAATCGATATATAAGGTACTGACTATGAGAAAGTAATGATTTTTCCTTATTTTTGTTTCAAATCTAAGAAATGAAGAACCTAAGCGTAGCATTGACTAATGAATCCAGAGTAGGGGATGTAGATTTTCATAACCTTCCCTTTGGAAAGATCATCACAGATCACATGTTCCAAATTGATTACGATGGTGAAAATTGGGTAAAACCTCGAATATCACCTGTCGAGAAGATGCAAATTCATCCCATGAATATGGCCCTTCACTATGGACAATCAATATTTGAGGGCATGAAGGCTTCCAGGTCAAAAGATGGTGTGCCTTTGTTGTTTCGCCCTGAACTTCACGCCGTTCGGATGAATGCCTCTGCAAAGAGAATGTGTATGCCGGAACTTCCGGAGGAAATATTTGTAGAAGCTGTCCATGCCTTAGTCGGGTTAGAACAGGAATGGATACCTAAAATTGAAGGCAGTGCTTTATACGTACGCCCATTCATGTTTGCGATGGATGAAATGATTGGTGTCAGAGCATCATTTACCTACAAGTTTATGATCATCTGCTTACCGGTTGGTCCTTACTATCCAAAACCGATCAAATTGTTGGTTGCGAAAGAATATATACGCGCTGCAATTGGAGGCGTAGGGGAAGCTAAAACTTCCGGTAACTATGCCGCCTCATTATATCCCTCAAAGCAAGGTCGAGAAACAGGATATGATCAATTGCTTTGGCTTGATGCAGAACACCACAAGTATGTGCAGGAAGTAGGAACGATGAATATCTTTTTTGTTTTTAAAGACGAGATCGTTACTCCTGCTACTACCGGTGCTATCCTAAAAGGAATCACCAGAATGTCTGCGATAGAAATATTGCGTGAAAAAGGGTTGACCGTGAATGAGCGCGAATTATCAATGGATGAAGTTGTCAGCAGATATGAGGCAGGCGAACTCATCGAAGTTTTCGGTACTGGTACAGCGGCTTTGGTAGCGAATGTTGAAGAAGTAAAGTACGGTGATCTTTTCTTGCGTTTTGAGAGTAAAAACTGGGAGATTTCTACTTCTATAAGAGATGAAATTAATCAATTGCGATTTGGTACAATTGAAGATAAAAGAGGTTGGACTGTTCCCGCCAAAGGCGTTGAAGTTGCCGTTAATAATTGACCAATCTTTTAAGCTAAAAAAGGGATGCAAAAACTGCATCCCTTTTTTTGTGTTACAAGCAGATGAGGGAATAAAAAAATCCCGCCAACTATTAAAGTAGGCGGGATTTTATGTTGTATGAAATAGCCATTAGCGAATTACATCATTCCACCCATTCCACCGGGAGGCATATGATGACCACCAGCGCCACCATTCTCTTCTTTCTTATCGCTAACTACGCAGTCCGTTGTTAAAATCATAGCTGCGATAGACGCCGCATTTTCAAGTGCAATTCTGGTCACTTTAGTTGGATCAATAACACCTGCTTTTTTCAGATCTTCATACTTATCCGTACGTGCATTGTAACCACTGGCGCCATTGCTTTTCAGCACTTCCAAAAGAACTACAGAGCCTTCGACCCCAGCATTTTCAGCAATGGTACGAATCGGCGCTTCAAGTGCTTTTCTAACAATTTGAATTCCGATAGTCTCATCTTCATTGCTTCCTTTTAGATTTTCTAATGCCTGAATCGCATTGACTAAGGCAATTCCACCACCGGTAACGATACCTTCTTCTACTGCTGCACGTGTAGCACTTAATGCATCATCAACACGCGCTTTCTTATCCTTCATCTCTACTTCAGTAGCCGCACCAACATATAATACAGCTACACCACCAGCTAATTTAGCCAGACGCTCCTGTAACTTTTCTTTATCATAATCTGATGTGGTCGTTTCGATCTGTGATTTGATCTGATTAATTCGAGCAGTGATCATATCTGCAGTTCCGCTACCATTGACAATCGTTGTATTGTCTTTGTCCACCGTTATTTTCTCTGCAGTACCCAATTGCTCAAGCTCTACATTTTCGAGTTTATAACCCTTTTCTTCGCTGATGACAGTGCCTCCGGTAAGGATCGCGATGTCTTCCAACATAGCTTTACGACGATCGCCAAAACCAGGGGCCTTTACCGCAACGATTTTTAATTGTGCCCGAAGTCTGTTGACCACCAAAACACCTAGTGCCTGACTTTCGATATCTTCAGCAATAACCAATAATGGTCGTCCGGAAGCAATCACTTTTTCAAGTACAGGAACCACCTCCTGCATGTTGGAGATCTTCTTGTCATAAATCAGAATAAACGGATCTTCATATTCCGTCGTCATCTTTTCTGTATCGGTCACGAAGTAAGGAGAGAGGTATCCTCTGTCAAATTGCATTCCTTTTACTTCATCCACATAAGTATCAGTTCCTTTCGCCTCTTCAACAGTGATCACACCATCTTTGGAAACGCGCTTCATCGCATCAGCGATCAGTGTACCGATTTCTTCATCATTGTTCGCTGAAATAGAACCTACCTGTTTGATTTTTTCAAAATCATCGCCAATCACCTCAGATTGCCCTTTGAGGTGTTCTATAACCGCTTTGGTAGCTTTGTCGATGCCACGCTTTAGATCCATTGGATTAGCGCCGGCAACAACGTTTTTAAAGCCTATGTTCACCATAGCTTGTGCTAAAACGGTCGCTGTCGTTGTACCATCACCGGCAATATCAGCAGTTTTTGAAGCCACTTCCTTTACCAATTGAGCACCCATGTTTTGAACTGCATTTTCCAGTTCGATATCTTTAGCAACCGTCACACCATCTTTAGTGATAAGGGGTGCACCAAAACTTTTCTGAAGAATCACATTTCGGCCTTTTGGGCCCAGGGTTACTTTTACCGCATTACATAATGCGTCAACGCCCGCTTTTAGCTGTTCTCTTGCTTCTGAATTAAAGCTAATTTCTTTAGCCATTGTTTATAGAGTTTAATATTGTTAATGTTGATTTATTGATTGGTTCCCGGGGTGGGTTTTTGATTAGCCTATGATGACTAAAATGTCATCTTCACGCATGATCAGGTAATCCACTCCCTCGTATGTTAATTCCTGACCGGAATATTTACCATACAGAACGACATCGCCTGCTTTAACCGTCATTTTAACATCTTCCTTTCCAGGACCAACTGCTATGACCTCACCTCGCTGTGGCTTTTCCTTAGCGGTGTCCGGGATGATAATCCCTCCCTTCGTCTTTTCTTCAGCTGGAGCGGGTTTAACCACTATGCGGTCATTGATGGGTTTAAGTTTCATAGATTTTAATGATTTTATTATTGAGTATTGATTATGGATTAATTACAAGGCTTTATTATCATAAGATGTACCAGATAGGGTTTACCTGACAAATCTTCCGCATTGGGTCTTTTTTAGCCATACCATGAAATAAATGTCCTTTATCTGCCCTGGATTTACTGCCATTATGGCAAAGGAATCTAGTCCCTGACAAGAAGACGGTAGGGTATAATTTGCTGGAGATACTGTTTGAAACTTACGAAACCCTTACTGGGTGAAGAAACTAGCAAAAATACAAAGGCCAAATAGTGCGGCTGTAAGCCCCCATGTGAGCTTTTCGATAAAGTCAACAGATTTGGCGGCGCCAAACATTTGATTGGCACTTTGACCTCCAAAAGTACTGTCAACACCGCCACCCTTAGGGTTTTGGATGAGTATAACCGCCATAAGGAGGACACAGATAAGGGCAATGATGATTGTGATTAACTTGAGCATGACAAAACGATATAATTATTGTAAAGCCTCTATTTTGGCTGCAAAGAAACTACTTTTTTCCGGATATTTTTCAATGAGCTTGAGATACATCACTATAGCCCGGTCCTTATAGCCCTGTGTAGCCAATAAATCGGCATAAGTCTCTGATATAACTTCCTTTAAGACACCCTTTTCCTGAGTCAAGGCAAAATCATCATCATAGGGGTGTACATAGTCTGCGCCACCAAGCCCTTTAAGCCACTCTGTGAATGGGGATAACACAAATTTTTCACGCATTGGCGCTTTCATAATCGGGGCTTGTTGTAGAGCTGCTTTTTTAGCGGGCGCTTTTTTAACCGGTGCTTTTTCAACAGGCGCTTTTTTGGTCACTGCTTTTTTGGCAATTGTTTTTTTAGCAGGCGCCTTTTTAACCGTGTCCTGCTTTTGAACCGCTTTTGCGGCCTTTCTAATTCGCTTACCCGGTTTAGGTGCTTTTGTGCTGCCAGACACTGTAATAGCGGGTACCCTTCTCGTCGATTTCTTAGGAGGGGTAGCCGCTACATCTCCTGATGCTTCAGCCGGAGTTTCCGACTTTTTCTTTCTGATCACTTTTACGCCAACCTTCTTTGCACCAACCTTAGTTGTTCTTGGCTTTGTTGGAACTTTAGATTTTGTTTCAGCTTTTTCAGCAATCGTAGGTGCCTTGATTTCCTCTACTTTCTCTTTTTTAGTTGATTTGACCTTCGCAGTAGGAATCGTTTTTGGCTCAGATTTAGATGCCTTGATGGAGGCGTCTTGCAATTGTTGAGGACGATCGCTGTCCGTTGTTGCCTCTTGTTTTTTTAGAATATCCTCCTCCTTAGGTAGTTCAACTATTGGTTCTTGTATTGAATCTTCATTACCTATTTGGTCAGGAAGAAGTAACTTTTCAAGCGCTTTCGTAGGATCAGGACTCAGTAGCAGGAAGTCATGGTCTTTGACCACCAGGGATGCACCATTTCCGATCTCCGGATACAAGGCTTCCGGGATCTCAGGCTCTGGGGTATGTCGCATATTTTTCTCCTGCATGGGGTTGCCTTACCAATTGTTGAATGCTTGATTAAAGATGTCTTCAAGAATTTGGTTGAAGATAATCACGATAAGTTCATCTTGAACCTGCAACAGGTTTTGGTTCGTGGGGAAATCAGCAAAATGAGAAAATGTTTTGCTCCATTGATCCTTTTCATCAAGATGATTGGTGTAATCGATGGACACGTATATAGTTAACCTGTTAAAGGAAATCTGCTCATTAGGTTGGGGTGCCACAGCCGAAACGACATAGTTTTGAATCTCCCCATTAAACTCAAGATGAGCATCCGTATCGGTGTATTTTAATCGAGACTCTCTGGCGACTTTGTCCTTGAGGAGTTCTTGAAATGTATTTGGGATAGGGGCAGGAGCATTAAGCGCTTTCAGTTTGAACGTGCCAACATAGAAGGTCTGTACGTCAGGTTGAATGCTATAGCCTTTTAGAGAATAGCATCCCGTGATCCACGGAAGTAGAATACTCAGTACTATTAATCCCCTTAATCTTGCCATTCGCAAAATGCGGTTTATGATGATTATTTTAAATATCGTATTGTTTGATCTTTCGGTATAGTGTTCTTTCAGAAATACCAAGTTCAATTGCAGCTTCTTTCCTTCGACCCCCATGGCGTTTAAGCGATTTTTTGATCATCTCCTTTTCCATATCCTCCAGCGCAAGGTTGTCATCCACAACTTCAGTACGGTCATACTTTTTATCCTCCAGGATGATAGGCTTTCGATCCGGATGAGCAGCATTACCGGATAATTGAGGAATTGAAGAGCTTTTCCAGGGCTCAGCGGCATCTTGATCTTCCTCTTCGATTTGTTTGTCAAAAGTTCTAAAACTAACGGTATCGGGCATGCGCAGATTGTTGCCACGGATCATTTCAAAGACAAGTTGCTTAAGATCATGAAGATCACCTTTCATATCGAATAATAACTTGTATAAGATTTCTCTTTCCTGCAGACTGTCTTTGCCTCTGGTAAGCGCGGGAAGATTGGTTTTAGTAATATGTGGCGCGATACCAATCAACGTATCTGCATCAATTATTTTGTCTTCCGAAAGTACGCTGAGTTGCTCAACAAGATTTTTCAACTCTCGGATGTTTCCCGGCCAGGGATATTTCATCAGGAGGTTTTTAGACTGTTCATCAAGATGAATCGAGTCCGTATGATAGGCCTCTGCAAAATCAACGGCAAAACGTCGGATAAGAATTGGAATATCTTCCACTCTTTCTTTTAAACTGGGAATATGGATAGGGACCGTATTCAAACGATAATACAAGTCCTCCCGGAACTTGCCTTGCTGAATGAGTTTTTTTAGATCGACATTACTAGCCGCTACGACACGCACATCTGTTTTCTGAATGGTTGAAGATCCCACACGGATATATTCTCCGGACTCGAGGACACGGAGTAAATAGGATTGTGTGTCCAGAGGCATTTCACCAACCTCATCAAGGAAAATGGTGCCGGTATCCACAGTTTCAAAATATCCTTTACGATCCGCAGTTGCACCGGTAAAGGCTCCTTTTTCGTGACCAAAAAGCTCTGAATTGATAGTTCCTTGTGGGATAGCGCCACAGTTTATGGCGATAAACTTATTATGCTTTCTTGAGCTTAGAGAATGAATGATTTGGCTAAACACTTCTTTTCCAACACCACTTTCGCCGGTAAGTAAGACCGTTAAATCGGTAGCAGCAACACGAATAGCAGTATTCAAAGCCCTATCATAAATAGCAGATTTGCCTATAAGCCCAAATCGTTGTTTGATGGTTGCTGTCGAACTCATTTGGTTGATTAAATTAGTTAGTTACAATACGGCCGATCAGTGTCGCACTAGTGGATGATTCAACCAATACCTCGACATAATCGCCAGGTTTTAGTCCCGGTGCTTTAGGGAAGATGGTCATCTTGTTCTGTGCGTTTCGGCCTTTAAAATCCATATCGGATTTCTTGGAGTCTCCTTCTATCAATACTTTGAATGTTTTACCAACATCCCTTGCAAGATTCTTTTTGGATACTTTACTTTGTAGCGCGACAATTTCACTGAGTCGCCGGCTTTTTACTTCTTCTGAAATATCATCTGGATATTTTCTGGCAGCCAGTGTTCCGGGGCGTTCGGAATACTTAAACATATAACTCATGCTATAATCCGCCCAGGTAATCATCGATAGGGTATCCTGATGCTCTTCCTCTGTTTCTGTACAAAAGCCTGCGATGATATCCGATGATATCGCACATTCGGGAACAATCTTTCTGATGGCTTTAACCCTGTCTTCGTACCATGCCCGATCATATGTTCTATTCATCAGGGACAATACACGACTGTTGCCGGATTGAACAGGAAGATGGATGTAATCGCAAATATTTTCGTGTTTGGCCATTGCATAAAGTACATCATCGAGCATATCCTTTGGATGTGATGTACTAAATCGAACCCGAAGATCAGGGTGGACAAGTGCTACTAATTCAAGGAGTTTGGCAAAGGAATAGGTTTCCTGTGTCTCTGGATGTATCCATTTGTAGGAGTCTACATTCTGCCCAAGCAGGGTAATTTCTCTGTAGCCACTGTCAAATAGATGGGTCGCCTCTGAAACGATGGTAAATGGGTCTCTTGATCGTTCTCTGCCTCTGGTAAACGGAACGACACAAAAAGAACACATATTATCGCATCCCCGCATGATCGAGATAAAAGCGGTCACGCCGTTGCTTTCCAGCCGCACCGGGCTGATGTCCGCATAGGTTTCATCTCTGGACAAAAGGACATTGATCCCTTTATCGCCGTCATCCACTTGCCCAAGGAGATTGGGAAGGTCTCTGTAAGCATCTGGGCCAACAACTAAATCAACCAGTTTCTCTTCTTCAAGGAGCGTTTTCTTGAGGCGCTCCGCCATGCATCCCAATACGCCAACCGTCATTCCTGGTCGTCGTTTCTTTAACTTATCAATGACTCTCAGACGCTGTCGAACGGTATCTTCAGCTTTCTCTCTTATGGAGCACGTATTCAGAAGAACCAGATCGGCACTTTCTATGTCTCTGGTAGAGGTATATTGGCAATCAGCAAGTATTGAGGCGACAATTTCACTATCACTGAAATTCATGGAGCACCCATAGCTTTCTATATAGAATTGCTTGAGACCAGTCTGGTTAACAATCGCTGTGTCAGGGGCATGGAAGGCTTCTCCCTGGCGGGATTCATCGATGACCTTGGTATTTGATATTGTTGGATTCATAGTGTAAAAGGGGCACGAAGATAGGGATAATCTGCCATTTTGTCACATTAATATTACAATAGACCGTTAAATGTCTAGCTGATATATAGATTAAAAGGTGGTACTTTTGAAGGCTAAAATATCCATTTATGAGCACAGACACAGTTAAGCAATCGCAGTACTTCATTGACCTGGAAGACAAGCATGGAGCTCATAATTATCACCCACTACCAGTCGTCTTAACGAAGGGGGAAGGGGTATTCCTTTGGGATGTGGAAGGTAAGCGATATTATGACTTTCTATCCGCTTATAGTGCTGTCAATCAAGGGCATTGCCATCCTAAGATCATAAAGGCCTTAGTGGACCAGGCAAGTGAGCTGACGCTTACTTCAAGGGCCTTTTACAACAACAAGCTTGGTGTTTATGAGGAGTTTCTCTCCTCCTACTTTGGGTTTGATAAGGCATTAATTGCCAATTCAGGGGTAGAAGCTGTGGAGTCAGCTATCAAACTGTGCAGAAAGTGGGGGTATGAAAAGAAGGGATTGACGGAACAGTCAGCAAAGATTGTGTTTGTGGAAGGCAATTTTCACGGTCGGACATTAGGGGTTATTTCTGCTTCAACAGATCCTTTAAGTACTACAGGCTTCGGGCCTTATCTTCCGGGACTTATTGTGATACCTTATAATGATAAAGCAGCCGTTGCCGAGGCATTCGAAGATCCTAATGTTGCAGGTATATTGCTTGAACCGATTCAAGGAGAAGCCGGAGTCGTCGTGCCTGATGCCGATTATCTACCCTATATCCAAAAGCTTTGCAAAGAGAAAAATATCCTCTTGATCGCCGATGAGGTGCAAACGGGAATCGCCCGAACCGGAAAATTGTTGGCCACCTGCGGTAATTGTACATGCACAGGCTTTTGTGAGAACAAACCTGAGATCAAACCTGATATTCTCATTCTTGGGAAAGCCATTTCCGGAGGGGTATTTCCGGTATCCACCATCATGGCCAATGATGACATTATGTTGTGCATCCGACCCGGTGAGCATGGCTCTACCTTTGGAGGCAATCCTTTAGCGTGTGTTGTTAGTATTGCTGCGCTGGAAGTTATCAGGGACGAAAGACTTGATGCCAATGCGCAAAAGCTCGGTAAGGTGTTCAGAGACAGAATGAACCGAATGATTGAAAAGAACCCAATTGTTAAGCTGGTGCGCGGAAAAGGACTACTCAATGCAATAGTTCTCAATGATTCGGAAGAAGGACAGTTGGCCTGGAATATTTGTGTTCGATTGGCCGAAAATGGCCTTCTTGCAAAACCGACCCATGGCAATATCATTCGTTTTTCACCTCCATTGGTGATGACAGAAGATCAGATTCATGAGTGCTGTGATATTATCGAACGTGTGATAGGTGAATTTAAAGTCTGAATACCTGCCTAGACTTTTAGTTAATGCTTCCTACTGAAACCCTTAGTTCAAATCGGTTGATAGGATCATCGCGTGAATATCCATGACCTGCTCAATCAGCGCCCGGTCTTCATCATTGTAAATGATATAATCAGCTAGAGGAATCTTGTCCTTGTCAAGCCACTGATTTTTCATTCTTTGGCGTACGTTCTCCTCCTTAGTTTGGTCCCGCTTTATGACGCGTTCTATTCTGATTTCCTCGTTGGCTACTATCAGAATAACAGCAGACAACAGGTCCGTTAAATTTTCTTCAAACAAAATAGCGCTCTCATGTAAAAGATAAGGTGCTGCTACTTGTTGATCTTCCCTTGCCCAGCTTAGCATGTCTTCGTGCACTGCCGGATGAACAATAGCATTAAGTTGAACCAATAAGGCCATGTCCTGGAAGACTTTTGCAGCAATCGCTGATCTGTTTAGCGTTCCATCAGGAAGGTAGGCCTCATTGCCAAGTAGTGCTTTTATACTGTTTTTGATAGCATCTTTTTCATGCATGAGTATTTTGGCTCGCTGATCAGAATCATAAACCGGGATGCCGAGAGTTTGAAACATTCCGGCTACGGTAGATTTTCCTGAACCAATTCCTCCTGTAAGACCAATGATTTTCATATCTATGTAAAGTTGCAAAGAATAATGAAAATGAGCAGTTTATTGTTTGTGCGTTGAATCATCTTATTTAGGTCAGCAAATAACATCTTCATCGATAAAATCAATTTGCATGGATAAATGTTTTGCATAATCGTCCAGCACTTGAAAATCCATTTGGCTATATGCCTTCAAATGTGCAAATAGATCTTCCGATACTGTTGATTTATTCAGCCCAATGATGATGGTTGCTGTTTCCGTAAAGGATTCATCCAGTACAGGTATATTATTTTGTTTGCAGTAGTTGAGAAAATGCGGAAAAGCTTCATAACTCATCAAGATTTTCGCCTTTGTTATCACATTCCGGTTTACAATTTGACTGCTTTCTATTGCGTTTGCTGTGCTTGTTTTATAAGCTTCAATCAACCCGGGAATACCAAGTTTAGATCCTCCAAAATATCGGACGACGACGACACAAATATTTGTCAAGTCATTTTTGACAAGTTGCCCCAAAATCGGTTTTCCTGCAGACCCTGATGGCTCGCCATCATCGCTTGATCGCTCCAAAGAAGCATCGGGAAATAACCTTATCGCCGTGCAAAAATGTCTTGCTTTTGGATGATCCTTTTTTATAGATTGTAAAAACGCATTGACTTCTTCTTCTGTTTGCACAGGATGCACATAGGCCAGAAACTTACTGCCACGCTCCATGTAATATCCTTCTGCAGGGGCTGCTATGGTTGTAAAGCGATCACTCATAAGGGCTGGTTATGTGCATACGCGATGAAGATAATAGCCAGCGTGGCAAACGTCACTCCTATCCAGTTCATTCGGTTTAGTTTTTCTCTAAAGATGAAAACGGCCACGAGGGTAGAAAGCAATAAAACAGAAACATTTACGAGTGGATACATGATGGAGCCATTCCAACCCTGATTGAGCATCACCATCAGGAAATAAATAGAGAAGAAATTGGGGATGCCCAGGAGAATGCCGGCGATAAGATCACGCGCGGTAACTTTTAATTTTCGCTTTATCAAAAGCCATCCAAAGGCAATCCAACCAAACACCGCCGCACTACCAAACCCGTGTGTTGTAAAAGCCATTTGCTGGTCTCCGACAATGTGTGTTTTTTCAACGTAGAACAAAAGGATTTCAATGATGGCGGCTAACACCAGTACTGCGGATAACACCCAGGGAAATGGCGCGGATCCTAATAAATTGAATTTTTTTCCTTTTTGATTTATCGCTATAATTGCCAGGATAGCCATGGAAATGCCTGCCGTTTCAATCAATCCTAGATGTTCATGAAAGAATAAAACTGTGAACGTCACAGTCAATATGAGCGACATGCGCTGCATAAGGGATGTCAGGGTGATCCCTGCAGCCTGAATGGCATTAGCTGTCAGGTTAAATCCAACAATAAACAATGCACCGAGTAGCACATCATATTTGAACCATGGGGAATGAATGATTTCTTTTGAAAACGGAACACTGACATTCGGGTCCAGTAATGTCCCTATAGTAAGGCAGACCGTATAATTTATAACGATGGCGTTGAAAGTGTTGACCTTAAAGCGCAAGAAGAGCTTAAAACCAACACTTATGCAGGTAGAGGCCAATATGCACCACAAGAACGTCATCAGGGTATTGATTTAAAGTATCATTAACAGGCCAAAATTAATTTTTTGACAATCTTTGTACCTAATCTGATAGTAATCAGGTTGATTCGAATTCTTTTTACCTAATCGCCCCTCATCTTATACGTTTAATCAAGTGGAACAAAGTCTTAGCCAATACGATACCGTCATAAATGTATGCAAAGAACTCTTTCTTCGTAAAAATAAGGATTACGGAACGGCATGGCGCGTCCTGAGATTGAGTTCACTCACTGATCAGATCTATATCAAAGCGTCCAGAGTCAGAACCATCGAAGAGCAAGGTACGCGTAAAGTGGAGGATCGGACAGAAGATGAATACATCGGCATGATCAACTATTGCCTGATGGCGCTTATCCAGCACGATCTCAGCGATGATGAGGCACAGGACATACCGATCGATGTATTGGCGCCACTTTATGATCAATACGTTACAAAGACCAGGCAATTATTTCAGGATAAAAACCACGACTACGGAGAGATTTGGCGCGATATGCGCATCAGCAGTTACACAGATCTTATCCTGATGAAAATCCTGCGTATCAAACAAATAGAAAATAACGAAGGCAATCTCCTTGCTTCAGAAGGGGTGGATGCCAATTATATGGATATTATCAATTATTGCGTTTTTGCATTAATTCGCTTAGAAGAACAAGAAACAGTATGACACTTCAAACACTCATCTTATACATTGCTATAGCAGCAGTCATCCTTACCGCCATTGTTGGGTATACCAGGAAAGGGCATAAAAATTGGGTGATGACTTTCCTGCAAAGCTTCACAGGCGTTCTCTTTATCGTCTCCGGATTGGTCAAAGCCGTTGATCCAATGGGGACAGCTTTTAAAATGGAACAATATTTTACTGAATTTCAATATACACTGGTAGATACATCTGCAAGTTTTATCGCGCCTTTATTTCCATTTCTTAGCAGTATTTCACTTGTTTTTTCTGTTGGTATGATTGTGCTGGAGATTATTCTTGGTTTGATGCTTTTGCTAGGTCATCGGTCAAAACTCACGAGTTGGGCTTTCTTGTTACTGGTCGTATTCTTTACGATTTTGACAGGGTTTACTTTTCTTACGGGGTATGTTCCAGGAGATGTTAACTTTTTTCAATTTGGCCAATGGGGACCTTATACGGAGTCCAATATGCGGGTGACGGATTGTGGATGTTTTGGTGATTTTATAAAATTAGTCCCAAAGACATCATTTTTTAAAGACATTGTGCTTTTAGTGCCTGCGCTATACTTTGTGTTCCGCCATAAGGACATGCACCAGCTGTTTTCTGCCAAGGTGCGGACGATAGCGATTTTATCCACTACAGCATTACTCCTGTTATTTTGCCTTCGAAATTACCACTGGGGCTTGCCGATGGTGGATTTCAGACCTTTTAGTATTGGAACTGATTTGTATCAGAAAAAAGCACTTGAAGAAGAGGCCGCTGCGTCTGTCACGGTCGTTGCCTGGAAGATTCAAAACAGAGCTAGTGGGGAAATAAAGGAGATTTCGAATGATGAATTTTTGAAAAACCTGTCCAGCTATCCTAAGACGGAGTGGGAGGTTTTGGAGCAAATCAAAACAAAACCAGCTATTGAAGCAACTAAAGTGAGTGAGTTTTCCATTATGAGTCCGGATGGTTTTGATATAGTGGATGATATGCTCAGTGATTCCGGGGATGTCTTTTTAATTGTCGCCTATAAATTGAAAGGGGAAGCGTATGGTGAGGAGATCATGGTAGCGGATACAGTCTGGCAGGTAGATACCGTAGATATGGGTACAGGGACGCTGCAGTTGGTAAAAAGCATTGCATCAACCGATTCACATACCGAACTAATTGAAAAATACAAATGGGATGCGGATTATATCAAATGGTATACTGAACGGGTAAACCCCTTAATGGATAATGTCATACAACAAGGAGCGCATGTATATGCCGCAGCAGGCGGGGCAGGAGAGGAAAAACTGGCATCCTTCAAGGAAGCTACTGGTAGTACGGTGGATTGGTACGAGGCAGATGATATTCTCCTGAAGACAATCATTCGCTCAAATCCGGGTGTCGTGCACCTCAAAGGCGGAAAAGTGATTAATAAATGGCATATCAAACACCTCCCAAAAACGCTGAAATTGGATTAATGATGCAGGAATCTATGCCCTCAAGCGACATATTTGTAAAATTATTATTCGTTTTTGCGGTGTAAAATCAAATATGTTTTAATTTCGCGCTATTGTTCGTTGAATCAAGCTGAGGCACATCCGATATGGTAAGTAGGAGAAGTATAAGGGTAAAGATCATGCAATTACTTTATTCCATGGATCGAGACCCCGGAGTGAATTCAAAGGAGCTACTCCAGCGTTACGACAAATCTGTTGATCTGGCTTATGAAAGCCTGTTATTCAATATCTACCTTTTACTCGAAGTATTTCACCAAGCTGTAGCGGACAGAGATAATCGCCATGGGAAACTCAGGCCAGGAGCGGATGACCCCTTATGGAATGCAAAATTGTATCAAAATCCATTAGTCCAAAGCCTGGTAAAGAACGATTCCCTTCAAGCTTATTTTAGAAAACGATTTGGCACCTTAAAGCAGGATCAGGATCTTCTCATGAAGATCTATAAGACATTCGCTAAAACGCCTGAATTTAGAGATTACGTGCTTGGTGAAACGGATGAAGCTGCAGACAGGGAAATGTTGCTCAACACCTACCGGGCGCTCCGTAAAAACGAAATATTTGAAGAGATCATTGATGATCAATATTCATTTTGGCTGGAGGATAAGTCGCTTGTGATCGGTGCTATCAAGAAAATAATCAAGCAACTTCCGGAAACCAATGAGAAGTTTTTTGAAGATTATATTCCAGATGAGGAAACCGTCATTTCATTTGGTCGTCACCTTATTGAGGCCACGATGGAGCAAGCGGATGAACTTGAAAAACTTATCGAACCCACATTGAAAAATTGGGAAATGGAGCGATTGGCCATACTGGATGTCATTATCATTAAAATGGCACTCGTTGAATTTTTATTTTTTCCTACGATTCCTACAAAAGTTACGCTCGATGAATATGTTGATATTTCAAAAGAATACAGCACACCCAAAAGCAAGGACTTTGTCAATGGGATACTCGATACGCTGATGAAATCACTTCTTGAAGAAGGGAAAATAGTAAAAGAAGGGCGGGGACTCGTCGAAGAATAAACAAATTGAAGATGCTGGTTGAATTCAACCGCTACCTTCAACCAAACCATAACTTAGAGCATTAGCCTGATGAAGGAAAAAGTACTCATTCTTGACTTCGGGGCACAATACACCCAATTGATTGCCCGCCGCGTACGTGAATTGGAAATCTACTCCGAAATAATTCCTTATCATGCTTTGCCGGAAAAAATTCCATCAGACGTTAAGGCATTAATCTTATCCGGAAGCCCATTTTCTGTTCGCGATACCAACGCCTTGAAACCGGATATCTCGGCCTGGGCAGGCAAGATTCCCATACTCGGTATTTGTTATGGTGCACAATACATTGCCGATACTTTTGGTGGTGAAGTCGCCAGATCAGACCGGAGAGAATATGGAAAGGCAGCGCTAAAAATTTTAAAGCAAGATCATCCGCTCTTCGCCAATATGCCCCAGGATTCTCAGATATGGATGTCGCATGGAGATACCATTTTGAAGATGCCGGAAGGCTTTGATTTATTAGCCGAAACAGAAAGCATTCCTGTTGCGGCGTTTGCAAGTCATCCGGACCAATTTGATAAAATGATTTGCTGTGTGCAATACCATCCTGAAGTAACCCATTCCCTGGACGGTAAAATCTTGCTTTCAAATTTTCTACGGGGTATCGCCGGGCTAACAGAAAAATGGACACCGGATTTATTTATAGAGGAGACCATTGCGCATTTAAAAGCCCAGACGAATGGCGAGGAGGTGCTTATGGCGCTTTCTGGAGGTGTCGATAGCACGGTCGGTGCCATTCTGTTGCATAAAGCGATTGGGGATAAACTACATTGCTTTTTTATTGACAATGGGTTGTTGAGAAAAAATGAGTTTGAGGAGGTCTTGAAGAATTACGAGGGTATGGGGCTTAGTATTCATGGCATCGATGCCAAGGATAGGTTCTATACTGCACTGAAAGGCATTACGGATCCGGAGACAAAACGGAAGGTGATTGGAAATTTGTTTATTGACGTATTTGAAGATGAAGCGGCGGCCTATCCCAATGTCAAATGGCTTGGACAAGGGACAATTTATCCAGATGTCATTGAATCCATTTCTGTTCATGGCCCCTCTGCCACAATAAAATCACATCACAATGTTGGGGGACTTCCGGAACATCTGAAGTTAAAGATTGTAGAGCCCCTGCGCATGTTGTTTAAAGATGAGGTGCGAAGTGTTGGAAGTGCATTAGGCATATCTCCAGATCTGCTGGGTAGACATCCTTTCCCAGGTCCGGGATTAGCCATTCGGATTATTAGCGATGTCACACCTGAAAAGGTGAAGACGCTGCAGGAAGCCGATGCAATCTATTCCGCTATACTTCGCAAGCGAGGTTGGTATGATAAAATTTGGCAATCGGGCGCAATACTCCTGCCTGTTTTGTCCGTTGGTGTAATGGGGGATGAGCGCAGTTATGAAAATGCACTTGCTCTGCGAGCTGTAAATTCAGTCGATGGGATGACTGCAGAATGGAGTAAAATTCCGCATGAAATACTCGCTGAGATTTCGAGTGAGATCATTAATAAAGTAAAGGGCATCAATAGAGTCGTATATGATATCAGTACTAAGCCACCGGCGACCATCGAGTGGGAATAAACCTATTCTATTTCTTCTTGTGATTTTATTTATTTGTTCTTGCACTTCTCAAAAGAAGGCCATAGATAAGCCCGCTCCAGGAAAAGAAGGCAAAGAAGATCAAAAGAAGGATCTCGTTGAACAGTATGACCCTATTACCGGCGAAGTCATTCTTGTGCCTCGTGATGAGATTGAAGTGGATACTATTGTCTGGATGAAAGACAACACACCTCCTATTGTAACGGATGATGATTTAAAAAGGAAAAAACCAACAGCGGATGACCCTGTGGAAATTGCCATTTTAATGCCGTTTAATGCAGGGCAGTCGCAACTATTTCACGATCAGCAGGATCCAAGGCTGAATCGATTTTTACAATACTACGCAGGTATGCGTATAGCCATTGACGAAATAGAGTCTTTACATCTACCAATTAATATAAGCACCTATGATGTGGAAGCAGCAACTAATTCGTTCGCTGTACTTTCAAAAAAAGAAGTCATACAAAATGCCGATGTCATCGTTGGTCCTTATAAAACAGCAGAGATTGAGGCTTATGCTGAGTTTGGACGAACAAATGAGAAAATGGTTATTTCGCCCTGGCGTCCTACATTTCGAACAGAACTCGAGAATCCCTTTTTCCTCCAACTCACACCAGGACTCAACGCACATGCAGAAGCAATCATCGATTTTATCCATGCGAAATATCCTGAAGAGAAAGTGTTTGTTGTAGGGCGGGATACGGAAGTGGAGCGATCGCGTTTAAAGTTGTTTTCAGAGAATGATTTACAGCCGATTGAAGAGCTTATTGTTACTGATATCACACCGGCTCTATCAAAAACAGATCTTTTTATGCTGATGGATACATTGACCACTACAGTTTTTGTTCTTCCTTATTACTCAAGATCTGATGAATCCTTTGTGCATGATTTCATGCGCAAACTGCATGCAGATAAAAAAGATCGGGAGGTCGTTGTTTTTGGTCTGCCGCAGTGGGTTGGGTTTACAAACCTTAATCC
>JBBKWA010000181.1:0-2591 GCA_037968695.1 Saprospiraceae bacterium | reverse complement strand
ACGATTTGGAACAGGTATGACTACCTGAATATTTGGTGTGTAAATTTGATAGATCCAGATTCTCCGGGAGTTGATGGTTATGCCACTTTTCCTGATGAAACAACTGATACCACTGACGGGGTGGTAGTTGCCACTTTTGCCTTTGGATACGGAGAGGATGGGGAGAAGTCTATCGTAGCTTCCCACGAAATGGGGCATTTTTTCAACTTACGACACATTTGGGGAGATGATGAATGCGGCGACGATTTTGTAATGGATACCCCTCCTGCCGAAAAGGACAACGAAGGTTGCCCTGACTTTCCTTACAATGTAGATGGCCCTTGTGATCCTGGCCCCAATGGAGAGATGTTTATGAACTATATGGATTACTCAGATGCCTCTTGCGTGGTCATGTTTACCAATGGACAGAAAGAAAGAATGCTCGCCACGCTCGCCACAACGCGTTCATCACTTACAACTTCTGATGGTTGTCTTCCTCCCGTGAATACAAGCGTTCAGGAAATAACGTCTGCTTCCTATTTCAATACCTATCCTAACCCGAGTACGGGTAGCTTTACGGTTGAATCTCTTGACGGAGGGAGCGGAAACGTAAACATCAGCTTGTATAACCAGACCGGAGCCCTCGTATTACATTTCCAGAAGGTGAATGGCTTTCCTTTTACCATCAACATGAATGATATGCCTGCGGGGATCTATTTCATCAAGTTTGATACAGAGAGCGGTAGTCTTTCAAGGAAAGTAGTGATAGCTAAATAAAATAAAGCACTTTTTTAACAAGGTCACCTGATTCCTCCGGGGGGAGGGATAAAGGTGATCAGGAACTGGGGATAAGTAAATACTACTTGTCCCCTTTTGTTTTTTATGTGGCCAATGAATCTTCCCTCCTTTGACAGAAATCCCCACCACAGCTGAGCTGACTTTTTCCTCAAGGTGAAGGTTGATGTAGTTCAGTTTGCTGATAATGAGTCGTTTGTGCTCAGGTTTTACGTCAAGTAGCCACCTGGTTTTTTCGCCATCAAGGTTTCTCTCCATAAAAAGTGACGGTCACCTTGATTTCATTATCAGCGCAATTTCCCTCTATTGAAAAGAATTCGACTCCTAAGTCCTTACTATACCAGTCTCCATCAAAAATAATTTCATTAACGCGCCCCTCTTTTAATTGTATTGGCTGGTTGTACCTGTTGGAACCCTGCAAAATTTGCACCTGCCTGTCACAAGACAGATGCCCTTTGATGCTTACTTTCGCATGATAAATATAACGATCAGACGAATGAAGGGTGATGATTTTCTTTTCATCTCCGAATGTAATCCTCGTTTTTTCGGTTTCTTGTTGTGAAAAATAAAGGATACTACCGGTTATTAGTGCCAGTAAAAGGATGCCGATAAGGATCTTGCCAACTAGTTTTAAAGTATTCATGATGTTTTTTTTATTGCATGTCTAAACTTCTGATATAAGATAACCAAATTCGAAAATCTGATATCGTATTAGATTCGTTATTTAGCACACTAAACTCCTCTTGTGATTTTTTCAGGAGTCACAAAAGGAGTTTAATATGTGGAATTCTAGACATACGCTCAATGCAACAATAATCGATGCAAATTTTTCAGCATTGTTTATAATAATTTGCGAGTCTTAATTTTGCGTGGACTTATTGATAATTGTCAATTTTGATTAATCGCAGGAACACCCATCTGAATCAATAATTTCAGAATCTGGATCACTAACATCTGAAAGTACATGAAGATAGCCCCCTGAAAGTACCTCGCATATGTTTACGGCAATTTCATCATTAGACGCTCCTTCAATGCCAAAATAATACCCAATTTCATTGTTATATAAATCCATCGAAGAGGCGTTGTTCGTCGCTCCACATTCATGTGCTGCTCCCCATGCACGGGCAGTTTCTATTCCACAATCTCTAGCATTTAAAGCATTAAAAAAAGCATGTCTAAAGGCGTCTCCACAGCCATTTGCCCCTCCTAACCCACCGAAAAATTCTCCTGCCATTGAAAATGCAGCAGTCCGATTTGTTCTTAGTGAAGATACACATGAGCGGTGTTCTGTTAATAACAAAGCAAGTTCACATGGAGATAATTGTTCATCATCCGCACCTAAAGTTAACGATAATGGAACATTTTCAAGAATCCATAGATCAAAAGCCTCCTGATCCCTACAATCTGGTATTTCCAGGGATGTCAAAAGAGCCAATCGCTCCTCCTTGGTCAGCGTGATACCATAAGTGGCCAGGAAATCCAGCAGCGCACTGCGGCATTCCTCGTCAATGATAACCTCTTCTTCTGGAGTGTATTCTTCCAGTTCGCTGGTGGGGGTACAGTCTGTGGGGTCTGCTATGATAGTGGTAAATAGTTCGGGGTTGTTGTACTGAAATTCGGCCCAAGCTAGAACCAATTCTTCATAGGAGCCAATGGCTTCAAAGTCATTGAAGGCGGGTTGGTTGGGCATAATACAGTCCTCGAGATAAGCCATCCATATTGCACAGAAATCATAATTAGGTTATTTCCTCTTAAATGGTCCTTTGATAGAGGCAAGAAGTGGTGCAATTTTTTCCTCCTCGGGGTTAAGTATATTG
>JBBKWA010000180.1:0-15811 GCA_037968695.1 Saprospiraceae bacterium | reverse complement strand
GTTACAAAATAAATATAAAAATAATATAAAATCCAACCCAGTAAAAAACTTAATCAGCAGCGTAAAAAATAAAGTTTATTTTTTTCTGGAAATCACCCTTTTAGGGCAAGATTTCCACTAATTTTATTTTGATCCAGTGATAAAAAACAGTCATTTATTTGTCAAAACACGATTTTTACCCAATGTGTTGATCAATCCCAAACAAGCCTTAATCTGACCCACAAAAATGACTTTTGTGGTCCAATTTTATCGTAAAAACGTATGCATAGCCTATCGAGGATTATTTAGTGCAAAGACTTGATTACGGCACGAAAAATTTCTTGGTGAGCATCTCATTTCCATGGCGTGCTGTGGCAACAAACAACCCTGAAGGAAATACCTTGTACGCACTTAACGATCCTTCAAATAGAATAAACGAATCTAATGGCCGTCCAAATAAATCGTATACTACAACTTCCCATTTTATATCATCCTCCCCAATGACGATAAACTGCTGGAGCGCTGATAAAAAAACCAAGTCAGCATTAGCGCTATTGCCAGGCTTAATTGAAACAGGATTACATTCCGGCAAATCGCTGCAATAAGCTCTCATGACCAGAGAGCAATCAACAATAAATGGATTGTTCAGGCCACCCTGATATTGTGCGATGAGGTTATTACGCTCTGCCTCCTCATTATCCACCGGATCCTGATCATGCCAAAGGCACAAATCGGCCAGTTGACTATCAAAATAAAAAGGGTCAGCGGCAAGCGCATCGGATCTGTAAATTGTCCAGAAGTAAAACATCGCCCTGGCGATGTCCCCTTTGACAGACTCTCTAGGTTCAAAAGCGCCAATGCCAAACTCACTGTATAGGTTTTGGTTGCCTGGAGGTATAGCGGCCATTTCAACTTCCTTATAATACCATCGCTGTGTCTGGTTGTCATTGATTTCGGCGTATCGAAAACTCGCCCTGTCTGAATTTATCCCGGTCCTGGAAGGATATAAATGATACATATTCGTATTTCCTCCAGTCCCGTCTCCAGCTCCTTTAGATTGCGGCCATCCATGTTCAAGGTTCATTGATTCAACACTCAAACCATCCTCATACAACCATTGCGAGGGATCTACCTCATCTGGTAGGTATCTGGACAAGTTGGAGTATATACAATGAACCGAATCTGCTCTAAGAAATATTTTTGCGTAAAGTGTATCCTTTACTTCGGAGTCATTAAGCAGGACAACAGGGGTAAAGTCTTCACGAATGGCATCTGCCAAATTTTCTCCATCCAGTCCAGGATAAAGTTGGCTATGCCCTGTTTGCATCATTAAAGTGAGTAACAGCAAAAAAATCAGTCGTACATATGGCACAACACTTACCCTACTTTTCGTCCTCATGATAGAATCTATCTTCTTGAGACCACAAGGTAATACCTTAACTAATGATTACCTCACCTTATAGCGAAGAGAGATAAGTTGGTTTGAAGAAACCAGGTAATAAATCATTAAAAAATTAAGAATGCAATTAGAACCTAAAATTGACTAGTTTTCGTACCCCTAAATGCGTGTCAACAACCTTTATCAATTCATCATTAGGTGATTTCACGATTATAGTGTACTGGCCAGGTTCCAAATCAGTAAAGGAGATAGAGCCGGAACGATTCGTAGTTCCTGTCAAGCTTTCAAATCCTGAATCATCCACATCCGATGGGCTGCCTTTAATGATACTGACAATTGCGTCTTCCATAAAGAGGATAAACGTAAGCCCTGATCCATCACATCCCATACTTGTCGGAGCATCACTCCACATTTGATAAGACACATTGACAATCACCTCGGACTGCTTGACTAAAGCTTCAAACTCTGTTTGTGACTCCCCTGAATCCTTCGCGCAGGAAGTCAACCCTAGGGTAAGTAGTAAAAAGAAAAGGAGTAGTGGATTTTTCATAGCAGAATATCTTTAGTTAAGAATATCTTAAATATACTGATTTTCCACGTCAAAAGCAATAGCTCCGACAATTACAATAACAATTTGTCAACTGAAAGACCAAATGTTTTGCTAATCAACAAACCTTGAGAAAGCCATAAAGAAAGCTTCCCAGAATAATAAACCAGTTATAGAATGGTTCTTTTTTTACCCTCTGAGTTTGAAATCTACTGTGATGATACCACACTGCTCTTCGATCTCACTGACCGTAAACTTAAATTGTAACGCTGCATCACGGGCTATTTTTTGAAGCTCTGAATCTGTCGTGGTCGAACCTTTCTGTGTGTAAGTAGCCTTGATGACACGTCCACTTTTATCCACGCATACGCTGATGACGACGATGCCAATTTTCTGACTATTGTCTGTTATTTTAGGTTCGTGCAGTACGCCACGGCTTCCTAACCCCCCACCTACTCTACCACTTCCATTGCTGATCCCTTCCAAAATATTTGAATTGGGATCTCCGTTCGGATCCCCCTGACTACCTGGCTTGCCTGTATTGCCTTTACTGCCGGTGCCCAGGAGGTCACCATAGGATTTTTTAGTTTCATTAAAAGCGGCTTGTCTGCTGGCTTCTTCTGCTGCTCTTTGTTTAGCAGCTGCTTCAGCTTGTTGTTTGGCTTGCGCTTCTTTCACCCGAACAGCATCTTGCTCATTACTCGTTACTGTGCTTTTTGATTCCTGTCGAGCCGTTGTCTTTGATGGCACTGGCTTAAGGATCTCCCGAACTTCTTCGGGTGCGGGCGATAGTGCTGGTATGGCCTTCTCCGAAGTACCCTTTGGTGTTTCCTCTCCCTGTCCCTCATCAAGCAGTCCAAGATTGACCAATAACCCTTCCTGCTCAGGAGGTGTCGGTTGGGAAATAATCATTGGGAGGAATAAAAGCAGAATCAGGAGGATATGCATGACTAAACTGACAATCCAACCCCTTCCATTAGCGTTTTGATCCTGAGGATGTAATACGGTTGACAGACTACTCATTTGCTTGTTCTTTGTTAGGCACGTGAAGTATAAAAACGCAAGTCCCCGGGCCAATTATATATAACAGACCAAAATTAGGGTATTATATTCATATAATGAAATTTTTTAATATGTAATTGGCAATTATTCCTATAGTCTACTGAACTAATTTAGCGCCAAAGTGATTCTTAAGGTGATAGTATATGGGTTGATTGTACTCTTTGAAGCAATTTTTATCTTACTTACATCAGTAAAATGTTGTGCTATCCATGCGAAAAATTAAAAACATAGTTGTTCTGGGTTCCGGTATTATGGGAACTGGAATTGCCTGTCATTTTGCCAATGCCGGATTTTCTGTAAAAATGCTGGACTTACCTCCTGCTGATCCAGCCCAGCCAAGAAACCTATTGGCAGATCAGGCACTAAAGAAGGCCATAAAACAAAAGCCTAATCCTTTATACAAAACCTCATTTAGTGAAAGAATCACCACGGGCAATTTCGAAGATGACCTTGCTTTGGCATTAAAGGATGCAGACTGGATTATCGAAGTGATCATAGAACGACTAGATCTAAAGAAAGCTCTTTTTGAAAAGGTTGACAAATACCGATCCCCTACATCCATTGTCAGTTCGAATACTTCGGGTATACCAATACATCTGATGGCCGAAGGACGCTCTGAAAGTTTTCAAAATTTGTTTTTAGGGACCCATTTTTTCAACCCTGTTCGGTACCTCCCTTTGCTCGAAGTCATACCAACGGTTTCCACTGATCCGGAATTGATTGAATTCGTTTTGCAGTTTGGACGCGACTATTTGGGAAAACAAACTGTAAGATGTAAAGACACCCCTGCCTTTATCGCAAACCGAATCGGTGTCTACAGCATGGTCCGAATATTCGAATTGACAAAAGCCTACGAACTTCCTATCGCCACCGTAGACAGATTAACCGGACCGGCCATTGGCAGGCCTAGTACAGGAACATTTAGACTTGCCGATTTAGTAGGACATGATACCAGCGTAAAGGTGATGAAAGGTATACAGGAGAATTGTCCTGATGATGCACAAGCCCAACGGTTAACGATTCCATCGGCACTTCAATTCCTTATTGACAACAACTATCTGGGAAATAAAACCGGTCAGGGTTTTTATAAAAAAGGAGCTAAGAATGATCAAGGAAAGACCACCTATCTCTCATTAAACCTCGAGACGCTGGTGTATGAAGAATCATCTCGTGCGAATTTACCTTCGCTCGCCCTTTCGAAACAAATCGATGATCCTAAAAAGCGAATTCAGTCGATGTACGACGCTACAGATGCAGGCGGAAAATTAATTAAGCAACACTTCCTTGAACTCTTTTCTTATGTCAGTTTTCGAATCCCCGAAATAGCGGATAGCATCGATAGTATTGATGATGCTTTAAAAGCTGGTTTTGCCTGGGCTTATGGTCCATTTGAATATTGGGATATCATCGGTGTCGAAAAAGTATTAGCCGATGCAAAGCCCCTTGGATTACCTTTTAGTCCATGGGTGGAAAAAATGATTGAAGACGGTTTTACGTCATTCTATACAAATGAAAATGGACGTGTTTTGACCTACAGTCCTTCGGATAAAGTATACCACCCAAAAGCAGGTCAGGATTCCACCATCAATCTGCATATCCTTCGCCAAAAGACACCGGTATATAAAAACGATGAAGCCGTACTCCACGACATCGGTGACGGTGTATTATGCTATGAGTTTAGAAGCAAGGCCAATGTGATTGGCGAACAAACCCTTCGAGGTATCCATGACGCTATCCACATCGCAGAAGAAGAAGGTTGGAAAGGATTGGTTATAGGGAATCAAGCGACTCAATTTACTGTTGGGGCAAACCTTATGCTCATTGGGATGATGGCCTTTCAGGAGGAATGGGATGAATTGGGTCAGGCTGTTGATTATTTTCAAAAAACATCCATGCGTTGTCGTTACTCTTCTATCCCGGTGGTCATGGCTACGCAAGGATATGTGTTTGGCGGTGGTTGTGAATTGTTGATGCATTGCGATGCGGCAACGCCTGCAGCAGAATCTTATATTGGTTTAGTAGAAGCTGGAGTTGGTCTTATTCCCGGAGGCGCAGGAACAAAGGAAATGGCACTGCGTCTATCGGATTCTTTTGTCCAAGGGGATGTACAAATACCCCAACTCATCGAGCGGTGTAAAACTTTAGCGACCGCTACTGTCGCAACCTCCGCACATGAAGCCTTTGATCTTGGTTTTCTCTCTGAAAGCCGCGATGAAATAATCATGAATACAGCACAAAATATTTTAGCTGCAAAAAATAAAGTGCTTGAATTAAGTCATAAGTATGTTGTGCCTATTCCAAGAAAAGATATTCTTGTTTTAGGAAGACAAGGATTAGCATCGCTCTATGCTTTTGCCAATGAATTCAAACTTGGAGCATATGGTTCAGCACATGATATTAAAATCGTTCAGAAACTTGCGTGGGTGTTGTGCGGAGGTGATTTGACAGGCGCACAAAAAGTCAGCGAACAATACTTACTGGATTTGGAGCGGGAAGCATTTTTATCCTTATGCGGCGAACAAAAAACACAGGAAAGAATCCAGCACATGTTGACTAACAACAAACCACTTAGAAATTAAAATTTTTACAATCAACCATCACTATGGCATACATTGTTCAGGCATATCGCTCCGCAGTAGGAAAAGCCGGTCGGGGTAGTTTTAAACACTACAGGTCGGATGACCTTGCGGTTGATGTCATCAACCACTTGATGTCGCAGGTACCGCAACTAGATCCCAAGCGAATCGATGATGTCATCGTCGGTTGTGCCAATCCAGAAGGAGAACAGGGCCTCCAAATCGGTCGACAAATTTCTTTAAGGGCATTGGGGTACGAAGTCCCCGGCATGACGATCAATCGATATTGCGCATCAGGATTGGAATCAATCGCTATAGCGACTGCCAAAATAAATGCTGGTATGGGCGAATGTTACATTGCCGGAGGAACAGAATCCATGAGTATGATACCGATGACCGGATATAAATTTGCCCCCAGTTATAAAGTCGCTTCCACTACGCCGAATTATCTTGCCAGTATGGGCGCCACGGCGGAAGCTGTAGCCACTAAATATAATATTAGCCGGGAGGATGCAGATGCATTTGCATTTAGATCTCATCACCTCGCCGGACAAGCGCAAGATAAAGGCTGGTTTAAAAATGAAATCGTCCCTATTTCTGTTGAAGAGGTAACTTTTAAAGATGGAAAAAAAGTCCACGCTGTTTCAGTCATGGATGCCGATGAAGGTATTCGCAGAGATACTTCTATTGACGCACTAGGTGCACTAAAACCCGCCTTTAAACTTGGCGGTATTGTCACTGCCGGCAATTCTTCACAGACTTCTGACGGCGCTTCTTTTGTACTGGTCATGAGTGACGCCATGGTAAAGGAACTTCAGCTATCCCCTATTGCCCGACTGGTGTCTTGTCAGGTAGCGGGTGTGGATCCAATGTATATGGGCATTGGCCCTTGTGCGGCTATCCCCAAAGCCCTGCGACGGGCTGGTTTGAAACTAAAGGATATTGATTTGATTGAATTAAATGAAGCATTTGCAACACAGTCACTCGCTGTAATTCGTACGGCCGGATTGGATCCCGAAATCGTCAATGTCAATGGCGGCGCCATTGCGTTGGGACATCCCTTAGGTTGCACAGGGGCAAAACTTTCAACGCAATTATTTAACGAAATGAAAAGACGAAGTAAAAAATACGGTATGGTTACAGCTTGCGTTGGTGGCGGGCAAGGCATCGCTGGAATTTACGAAATGCTTTAAGCCTTACTTCAGGATAGAATACCCTTCAGATCTGCTGGTGAATACTTCACGGATTTCAACACTTTTTTGTCCGTTGATCTATACACTAAAAAGCCTGCATTACTTTCTTTCACAAAACCTTCGGTGCCATCTTTTTGCTTATAAAATTCAAGCGTATCATTGGCTGTAGTAAAATCCTTGCAAACTTTACTCATATTGGATCGCTGGACTTCTTCGAAGAGTTCTTTGAATTTTTCGCCCAAACCAAATTCGTGAATAGCGCCTGATAAAACGTACTGCAAATCGCAAAGCGCATCCGCTATTTCAATAATATCTTTTTCTTCAATGGCTTCTTTAAGTTCATCTAATTCTTCCTGCAAAAGATTTATTCTAAGGGCGCATCTGGATTTATCCGGAATGGATGGTGAATCAAGAACAGGGAGATTAAATGTTTCGTGGAATTCAGCCACATCGCGAAGGGGAGCAGGTTCTGCAAATTTTTTCAAAGCCATTGCTTGGTTATTTATAAATATTGGTTGTAGACCATGAGGGTATAAAAGAAAAAAGCCTCAGGTGTATTTTGAACACTTGAGGCTTTCTCTATGACCATTGTATTTAATTTCCTATTGCATCGATTTTAACCTGGTATTCTTTAACAATATCCAGTTTATCCTGGCGTGCAAAAATTTCTTTCAGTGCTACCAGCGTATTGATGTCTGTAGGGTCAATCATTTCCGCCTGTTGAAAAAATGGTAAGGCATCCACAAACGCAGCGTCCATTTGTGCTTTCTTCGCATCATACTTTTTTGTTCCTGCCGGGGTATAATCATCTGCAAGTGTATTCAATTCGAGAGAATATGCTGCGGCCTTGTTATACCAAAGGGCACCAATGCTGTAAATCGCATCAAAACTTTTGGCATCTTTTTCCAGTGCCCGTTTGTAATAGGACATCGCTAATCCAAAATTCGCTCTGGCAGCGGCAGTATCTGTAGCCATTTGCTCCTGATACATCTTGTCGTAAATCTGACCGATCGTTACGTAAATAGAAACATTTTCAGGATCCATTTCCAACGCTTTATTCAAACTTTCAATCAAGTTTTCTAATTCTCCTTTGGCTAAAAGATAATTAATCTCAGCATAAAGCAATGCCTGATCATTAGGATATTTCTGTCGGGCGGAACTCATGTATCGTGCTGATAGTGCAGGGTCAGACTCCGCGAAATAATTAATCAGTGATTCATAAACGGAAGGCTCGGCAATGTCTTTTTCTACAAGTTGCTTATAAATGTCTATCGCGATATCCATCTTCCCTGCCTGTTGTGCACAGACTGCACCGTAATAAAGTGTCTTGTTGTGTTCGGCAGGATCAAAATTGGATGACTCTTCATTTTTGACAAGGAGGGCATAACCATCATAAGTGGCCTTAAATGCTTCATAAGCGCCTTCGAAACTCCCCGCCTGATATAAAGCAGATCCCATATAATACAGGTTCTGAATTCCTGCGGCAAGTGACTTCATAGCATCTTTTGTTTGATACCCTTTGTCGGCTAATTCAGCGGCTTTACTAAACCCTTTGTAAGCTTTTCCGGCAGCAAAAGGATCTTTCACCTTATACTTTGGATTTAATACTAATGCCGTAACATCAGCATTTACAAGGGTCATAAAAATTTCGCCATAGGACTGCCATGAAGCAGAGCTGGCCATGACTTCAGGATCTTTAATAGATGAATTGGCCAGTTGAACCGCCTCGTCCAACTTATCCGCACTACCAGCAGGATCAAGGTTGTACGTCCCTAACAAACGACCTGCTTTTTTCATGTCTTTTGCTGCATCCTGCGCCTGTAAGGTCAATCCGGTAAAGGCTATAATAAATAGAAACAGAATCTTTTTCATGTACATTTTGATTTATCGATGTGAATGAGTTTCATCATTGAAACTATAGTAAAGACGTAATTATCGCCTTGGGTTAGTTTTTAAACTGTTAAGAGTGCTTTAATAAACTACTAAAATCGAAAAAAATCAGGATTTCCTAGTGTTTTGCGCCGACTAAATAGCAAATAACAGCATACGATCCTACTCTTCCTCACTACCATCCACAATTGTTTCGTGATCATCTTCATCTTTTTTAACTACCGCTACGTCAGCGATTTGATCGCCGGATGATAACGTAATCAGTTTTACACCCTGTGTCTTTCTACCCATTACCCTGACCTCATTGATCGGCATCCGGATGGTCACACCAGACTGATTGATGATCATCAAATCATCTGTTTCTTCAACAGATTTGATCACCAGCAGCTTTCCTGTTTTATCAGTCACCTTTAGTGTCCCGACTCCTTTTGCTCCTCTTTTGGTTTTGCGGTACTCTTCTATTTTAGAACGTTTTCCATAACCATTTTCTGATATGACCATAATTGTGGAATCATTATCGTCTTCATAAAATGTCAACATACCTATGACCTGATCATCTTTATGTTGCAAGGTCATCCCTCGAACACCGGCTGCGGTTCGTCCCATACTGCGCACCTGATTTTCATTAAAGCGAACCGCATAGCCACTCTTATTGGCTAGAACAACTTCACTTTGCCCATCTGTCAAACGCGCATCAATCAGTGTGTCTCCTTCTTTTATTGTAATCGCGCGAATCTTGCTAATTTTTGATCGGGCATATTCTTCTACCAATGTTTTCTTAACAGTTCCCAGCTTTGTACAGAACAGGATGTAGTGGCTATTGGTAAAATCCTTATCATCTATATCCTTGATTATGATATATGCTTTGATCTTATCTTCTTTCGGGAGTTCGATCAAATTTTGAATCACCCTGCCTTGCGAAGTTTTGGAAGCTTCGGGAATTTCATACACTCTAATTTTGTAAAATATACCTTGCTCGCTAAGGAGGAATAAGTGATTATGGGCGTTGGCAACAAACAAATGCTCGATAAAATCTGCATCCCGGGTTTTACTGCTTTTTGAACCACGTCCACCTCGCGATTGGGTTCGGTACTCCGTAATATTGGTCCGTTTAACATAACCCAAATGGGATATGGTGACCACCATTTCTTCATTTGGAATCATATCCTCAATACTGATCTCTCCATCAGCGTAGGTAATGGCTGTACGTCGTTCATCACCGTATTTATCCTTGATCTCGCTGAGCTCTGTCTGAATAATTCCTCTTCTTCTGCCTTCATTAGAAAGAATATCTTTCAAATCGGCAATGGTGATGATCAAGCCATCATATTCGTCCTGAATCTTTTGTCGCTCAAGACCAACTAAACGAGAAAGGCGCATTTCTAAAATCGCCTTTGTTTGTGCATCGGACAAGCCAAACCGGGCGACAAGCCCTGCATGTGCTTCATCCACCGTTTTCGAATCACGGATCAATTTGATGACTTCATCCAGATTGTCAAGTGCGATTAATAATCCTTCAAGAATATGCGCTCGCTCTTCAGCCTTCTTAAGAAGATAATTAGTCCTGCGCACGATAACTTCCAGGCGGAAGTTGATAAACTCATCGATGATCTGACGAAGCGTGAGCATTTGCGGTCTGCCTTTGACTAAAGCTATGCTGTTGATACCATAGGAGGTCTGCAGCTGGGAGTATTTGTATAACTGACTTAGGACGACATTGGCGATGGCATCCCGTTTTAATTCGACTACAATCCGGATACCTTCTCTGCTGGATTCATCCTGTACATACGAGATCCCTTTTATCTTTTCTTCTGACTTTAATTCATCAATGGCTTTTACGAGGTTGGCTTTATTCACCTGGTAAGGAATCTCCTTAATGATGATGACATCATTCCCATGGGAGCCTTCCTGAATCTCCGCCACGCCGCGAAGTACGACCCGACCTCTGCCTGTTTCATAAGCTTCCTTAATACCATCCACGCCGTAGATGATCCCTCCTGTTGGAAAGTCCGGAGCCTTAATGTATTTCATTAACTCCTCTAACGTAATATCAGGATTATCAATGGTTGCGATAATTCCATCTGCCACATCTGATAAATTATGTGGAAGCATGTTTGTCGCCATTCCTACGGCGATACCACTTGTCCCATTGATCAGCAGGGTTGGAATTTTGGCCGGTAATACAGTTGGCTCCTCTAACGAATCATCAAAGTTTAGCTTAAAATCGACGGTATCTTTTTCGATATCATCCAGCAGCTCATCAGAAATTCGTTGAAGTTTTGCTTCGGTATATCGCATTGCCGCAGGACTATCTCCGTCCATGCTACCAAAGTTACCCTGTGGATGAACCAATGGATAGCGCAGAGACCATTCCTGTGCCATGCGGACCATGGAATCATAGACCGCTGTATCGCCGTGTGGGTGGTACTTTCCAAGCACTTCTCCGACAATCCTTGCAGACTTCTTAAATGTCTTGTTGTGACTTAACCCCAATTCATGCATTCCGTATAAAACCCGACGGTGTACCGGCTTGAGTCCATCACGCACATCCGGCAAGGCTCTCGAAACAATCACCGACATCGAATAGTCGATATAGGCCGACTTTAATTCATCTTCGATATTTATCGGTATAACTCTTAGATTATCAGACATATATAATTGTGAAATGAATTCAAATTGAATGGTGCAATGATACGAATTTATCGCCTCTTTTGGAAGCGAAAAGGCCCTATAATTCGATAGTTTTTCCTTAAAAAGCCATATTTATTAGAAAAAAATAAATATAATATTTTTATAATACTCAATACGCTGTTATACAGCGAATTACAATCCAATTTTGGACCTGCTTTGGGCCACTTTATAAATCACTGAAAAGTAAGCCTGAGTTTATACTTATTTTTGCCCCCGTTGTCTACTGTAAAGCCATATAAAACAGCCGATAAGGATAAAAAACAGGAGGTTGAGCTCATGTTTGACCGGATTTCCGGTAAGTATGACTTGCTGAATAAAATCTTGTCCCTTGGCATTGACCGGCGTTGGCGAAAGCGAGCGCTAAAACTGCTTATGCCGCACCAGCCAAATAAGCTCCTGGACGTAGCCACAGGCACTGGCGATATGGCCTTTATGGCGGCTAAAATTCTCTCGCCTGAATCCATTACGGGAATAGATCTATCTGCCGGGATGTTGGCCGTCGCTAAAAAACGGAGTAAATCATTTAAATCCCCAGGACAGACGACCATTGAGTTCCTAAAAGGAGATGCAGAAAATCTGCCTTTTCCTGAAAACTCCTTCAATGCCGCTACGGTCACTTTCGGTGTCCGGAATTTTGGCGATTTACATCAAGGATTAAAGGAAATGCATCGCGTATTGCAGCCAGGCGCGCCAATTGTTGTCCTGGAATTCACAAAACCTAGAATTTTTCCGTTTCGGCAGCTTTTTGATATATACTTTAAACACATTCTTCCGTTAATAGGGTCTTGGACCTCCGGAGATGGAAGAGCCTACAAATATTTATATGAATCTGTTCAGGCTTTTCCGGATTATGAAGCTTTCAATCAAGAACTTATCAAAGCTGGATTTCAGCGCCCGACTTTCACCCCTCTATCATTAGGCATATGCGCTATTTACTTAGCATTCAAAGAATAGTACTAATTGGATTAATCCTGATCCCACTGACTGGATCAGCCCAATACAATAAGGGCAATCACAATTACAGAGAATTTCAGAGTAAGCCCTATTACTTTGGCTTGACCTTTGGCTACAATCGATCTAATTTTCAAATTGCCCAATCACAAAATTTCATTCTCAATGATAGCTTTAATATCATTCAAGGTCTTGCGGGTTCAGGATTGAACGTATCGATGCTGGCCAACATGAAGCTTGGTGATAATTTTGATTTTCGCTTTTTGCCAGGATTTTCTTTCGTAGACCGCAAACTTTATATTCTGGAACTTGACGGTGTCACAGAACAAACCAGAGATATTGAAAGCGTCCTGATTCAAATGCCGTTTCAAGTAAGATTTAAATCAGATCCTTTTAATGATATGCGTGTCTATGTGATGGGCGGTGTAAAATATTCTTATGATGTTGCCACCAATGCACGTATTCGAAAGGAACAGGCCAACAGGTTAATTTTGATTTCACCACATGATTTTTCAATCGAAGTGGGCGGAGGATTTCAGTTTTTCTTTCCATTCTTCATTTTCTCTCCTGAAATCAAATATTCACAGGGCTTCGGAAATATTCTCATTTATAATGGGAATCAAACGCAAACACATCTTGTAGAGAAATTCTTATCGCGAACTTTTACCATTAGCCTTCACTTTGAAGGTTGATATGGCTGCGGATGTCTTCAAAAAAAACGGCAAATAAGCTATCCATTTCCTCTTCAAATTGTTCATACGGTTGCATCGCGTTAGGAATATTATTTTCAAACGAGGCCCGCTTACTTAACATCAAAAGCGTCTGCTTCATCCTGTCTTTATTTTTACATGATTCCAGCCATTGATGTCCCAACATTCGATTTATTCGGGGATGTAACCTATTTGGAATTTGTACTAAATGATCATTTACCGTAGTATATATCCGCTGGCAATATTTTTCAATAGGTTCGTCATTGTATTCATGCCAGTATTTGGAGAGTATAAAATCCATTAGCACATCAGCAACCACTGGTGTGTATTTTCCTTGCGAAGGTCTAAGAAGATGGACGATTCGATCGACTGCCTGATGTTGGTCTGTATATTGATCGATTGCTTTATGCCTTGAAATACCCGTCAAAATTTTCGGGGATAAATCCAAATAGTCTTTAGGTTTTAGTAAATCGCCCCAGAGATTGCCCATCATTTCAATAGGATCTTGCGGAGAAAGCAATGCATGCGCTAAGTAATTCATAAGAATAGGCTAATTCACGCGTTGGATAATAGTATCTTTGCGCCCTTAAAATAATCCGTTAATAACGAATAATACTTCATATGGGATTGAAATGTGGAATTGTTGGATTACCTAACGTTGGAAAATCAACATTGTTTAATGCACTTACCTCGGCAGGCGCACTCGCCGCTAATTATCCTTTTGCTACAAAGGAACCTAATATCGGTGTGATTACCGTGCCTGACGTACGCCTTGACGAACTAGCCCGTCTCGTCAATCCGCAGCGCACACTTCCCACAACTGTCGATATAGTGGATATTGCCGGATTGATCAAAGGAGCATCCAAAGGCGAAGGATTAGGGAACCAGTTTCTCGCGAATATCCGTGAAGTAGATGCCATCCTGCATGTTGTTCGTTGTTTTGATGACGACAATGTCGTGCATGTCGATGGCAGTATAGATCCTATCAGAGACAAGGAAATCATAGACATTGAGTTGGGATTGAAAGATCTCGAGTCGGTAGAAAAAAGAATAGATCGCGCCGCTAAAGCTGCAAAAACGGGTAAAAAAGAAGATGTGGATTTAGCTGCATGGTTGAAAGATCTGCATGCACATCTCCTCTCCGGAAAACCAGCACGAAGCTTTGAGGTACCGGATGCACATGCGGAGGTAATGCGGGAGATGATGTTGCTAACAGCTAAACCCGTGTTATATATCTGTAACGTCGACGAAGCATCCTCTGTTGATGGCAACGACTACTCTAAAAAACTCCAAGCAGCAATCGCTGATGAAGGGGCCGGACTGGTTTGTATCAGCGCCGCGATTGAGTCAGATATAGCTGCCCTGGATACCATGGAAGAGCGCATGGAGTTTGTCACAGATCTTGGCCTCACCGAGCCTGGTGTCAACCGTGTAATTTTTGCCGGCTATAGTTTACTTAATCTCATCACATACTTTACTGCAGGAGAAAAGGAAGTACGCGCGTGGACCGTACGCAAAGGAAGTAAGGCCCCACAAGCTGCAGGCGTCATACATACTGATTTTGAAAAAGGATTTATCAGAGCAGAAGTGATCCGATATAATGACTTCATCCAGTACGGATCCGAAGCAGCCGTTAAAGAAGCAGGGAAATTAGGGGTTGAAGGAAAAGAGTACGTCGTCAAAGATGGTGATGTGATGCACTTCAGATTTAACGTGTAACAAGGTCTTTTTTTAACGGTACATAACCGCTTTTACAGCCGCGATCACTTTCGCCGGAGTAGGTAAAAACGCATCCACGAAGACTGCGGCGTATGGCAGCGACGTATCCGCACTGTTGACTCTTGTAACAGGTGCATCAAGATAATCAAACGCGTGTTTTTGAACCGCATAGGTTACTTCAGAGGATATCCCTGCAAAAGGCCATGACTCATCGACGACGACGATCCTGTTCGTCTTGCGCACACTTTTAATGATCGTTTCGTAATCCATAGGACGGATGGTGCGTAGATCGATGACCTCCGCTGAAATTCCTTCTTTTTCTAATTCTATTGCGGCTTCTTTTACGACCTCCATCATCTTATTGAAGGAGACGATCGTTACATCCGTACCTTCCCGGCGGATGGCAGCTTTTCCAATAGGCACTAAATACTCTCCTTCCGGCACTTCTCCTTTGAAACCATAATAACTTTCTGACTCCATAAAACAAACCGGGTCATTGTCGCGAATAGCGGACTTCATGAGTCCTTTTGTATCCGCAGGGTCTATGCAACTGATGACTTTCAATCCGGGGCAGTTTGCCAACCATGATTCAAACATTTGGCTGTGTTGTTGTGCTAACTGACCGGCGGATCCGCTGGGGCCGCGAAAAACTATAGGACAGGAAAAATCACCTGAAGACTGCGAAAGCGTTTTCGCTGCATTATTGACTATTTGATCAAACGCTAATACGGCAAAGTTCCAGGTCATAAATTCAATAATAGGCCGTAGCCCATTCATCGCTGCGCCAACACCTATTCCTGCAAAGCCTAATTCTGAAATTGGTGTATCTACGACCCTCCTTGGGCCAAACTCTTCCAACATGCCTCTACTGACCTTGTAAGCACCGTTATATTCCGCCACCTCTTCTCCCATTAAAAAAATGGAATCATCAAGTCGCATCTCTTCCACCATTGCTTCATTGATGGCATCTCTTAGGGCTAATTGTCTGGACATGTATTGCGTTTACATTATGAACCAGCAAAACTAATAAATCCTGACCAGCCAGATGATTTGAATCTATTATTATCACATATTAAAAATTTCAATCATATTAT
>JBBKWA010000179.1:0-32323 GCA_037968695.1 Saprospiraceae bacterium | reverse complement strand
ACTAATTCATTAATAAAATAAGCCCCATCACTCACCTTGTCGGAATACGCCAGCGCGGCTTCGACATTTGTCGTACAGATGGTCACTCCCAAACCATATCTTGACTGGTTAGAAAGTTCAAAAGCATGATCTATGTTTTTTGCTTTAATCATTGATGCTAACGGCCCAAAGGTCTCTTCATCAAAAGCAGCCATTCCGGGTGTTACATTTCCCAAAATCGTAGGCTCATGGTAACAGCCATCTTGATTGCCTCCCAATAACAATTCAGCTCCTTGCGTTATTGAATCTTTAACTTGCTTATTGAGTTCATCGGCTAAGTCCTTACGCGCCAAGGTTCCAACCTGAGTATCCTCTGCCATAGGATCTCCTGATTTAAGTTTGCTAATCGCAACAGTAAACTTAGAAACAAAAGCATCATAGATTTCTTCTTCCAAAATAAACCGTTTTGCGGCAATGCAACTTTGTCCACAATTTAGCATTCTTGAAGTAACGGCTGTTTTAACAGCACGATCAATATCTGCATCTTTCAATACTATGAACGCATTGTTTCCACCAAGTTCCAAGAGGGATTTCTTGATATGCCTTCCGGCTATTTCCGCTACAGCAGATCCAGCTCTTTCACTTCCTGTTAGTGTAACCGCCCTGACACTATCATGCGACACAATCTGTTCAGTATGATCGTGATGAAAGATTAGGTTTTGAAAAACCTTAGGAGGATAACCTGCTTTTGTAAAAACCTCTTCTATTTGTTTAGCACAGCCAAACACATTAGACGCATGTTTCAACAAACCTGTATTGCCTGCGGTCAATGTTGGTGCAGCAAATCGAAAAACCTGCCAGAATGGAAAATTCCAGGGCATAATGGCCAGCACAGCACCAATAGGATCATGTTGAACAAAACTTCGAGAAGCATCAGTCTCAATAGTTTCATTGGCCAGGAAGGCTTCAGCATGTTCAGCATAATAATCGCATACCCAAGCGCATTTATTGACCTCAGCTCTTGACTCAGCAATGGGCTTCCCCATTTCCAGCGAAATCATACGGGCATATTCTTCCACATTATCGCGTAGCACCTGGCCTGCTTTTTTTAACAGTCGTGTACGTTCTGACAGCGGCACTTTTCGCCATGCTTCAAACGCTTGTTGACCTTCATCCAATTTGGAAGTAATTTCCTCCTTGGTGAGTGAAGTGTATGTGCCAACTTCTTGATTATTGTATGGATTTATACTCTTAAACTGCATTGTATGATTTGCATTTTACTTTGTGAGACTCCCGGTTAATACTACTTTCGCTCGCTTATCTTCTACTAAATGAGTAGCGTATTTAGCGTGGATTGCTTTTATCCAATTTTTAGCTCTTGTATTCAGTTTAAAATCGTCTGTCATCATACGCCCTCTGGAAACCAATATACCCATGTCCGCCCCTTCATAGAGATAATCTCCTTTTTTGGAAATATGTAAAAAGAAAGCTTCCTTTTCAGATTCTACTGCTCTTCTGTGCGTATCCATACGGTCAAATTGTATATGCCCGTTGTCAAACATTTTCCAAATACCCGACTGCGGTGCTTCTGTCACATATTCGATTGTATCCTGTGTATGCTTGATGATCAATTGGCTCCATCCGTCAATGTTTTCCTGGTTTGCCCAACGTGCATTAATCTTCTTGACGTCCAACTTATAATTAACATCCATCCACTCTAATATATGGAAGATGAATAATGGAGCATCTGCTAAAGCAAAAACCGCATGGTTGGTGATGGAACTTGCACCCGTTACTCTTGGGTTAAGTTCCCCAAGGTAGATTTCCAATGTATCCTGATCAATGAGAAAGTCAAGTTCGAAATATCCCTTATAGCCCTCCTTACGCAATTGGTTTCCAAAAAGCTGGGTATATTTTATTGCTTTTTTGCGAAGCTCAGGTGTAAACGCATTTGGATATATTTCATTGCCACACCAACCACCTTTATACGGTGTCAGCTCTTTAAAACCAACAAGCTCCGTCATCAAGGGTGCTACAATGGTACCGTGTCTCGTAACACAGGCCTCAATTGCAGAACCTTTGCAATTAATGCGCTTCATTATTTTGACTTCCTTTTCCTTTACAATTTCCTCCTCATGCTTCTTAAACTCTTCTTCATTAGTAATGAAAAAGGTGGTATGCCCGGAATCTCCATAAGGGGTTTGGATCACCAAATCAGTACCAAGTGCTTTTGAGACTTTGTTTAAGTGTTTGTAATCTTTTACCGCAGACAATACATAGGGCACACAAGGGACACCAGCTTTCTCAGCAATGCGATTGGTATTCACTTTATTATCCAAGAAATTCCGCATATCAGCGGTTGGAAACATCACTTGCAACCCAAGTTTCTTCGCCAACTTTTCTGTCTTCTCATCGAACATCAGAAACATCGCCTTACCTGTATTCTTGCCCTTCTTACGCGTTTTTAAATAATCTTGTACTTCAGGATGTTGTAAGAGATAGTTGTTAATATCTTCAATGCAGGTGAATTCATCGTGTGGAATTTCTTCTTTTGGAGAAAATACATTGGGATGTCTTCCATCAAAACATTCAATATGGCATATAAATTTAAATCCCTTAATCCACTCATCGGCCCCTAACATATTGAAGTTTGTGGCACTAATAAAATAAAGTGGAATTTCGTTTTTATAGAAAAATCTCCGAATGTCTGCGACTCCATCAAGCATGGCTGGAACTGCGATCTTTTTTGCAGTTGCTGTTTTAACATTCTTTGCAACCTTCTTTGCAACCTTCTTTGTAGCCTTCTTTACTACTTTTTTCGCAACTTTCTTTGCAACTTTCTTTGCAACTTTCTTTGCAACTTTCTTTGCAGGCTTTTTCTTATTTGCGGGGGTGATTTTTTTAGTGCTCATATTTTTAATTTAGATTTTATTAGCGTTTTTATTCACTTTGTTCATTCCCATCGATCCCATTGACGTGGTGGTTTTCTGTCGATTCAGAACACTTTCCTTAAATACCCTTAATCCAAGGTCTGCTCTATAACCGTGTATTTCACTAACATCCAATGCTGTTAAGAAATTGATGATCTCTGTACTTACAACCTGTCCGGGTACAAGCACAGGAAAACCAGGAGGATATGGAATGACAAATGTAGATGCTACTAATGTCTTCCCACTGCCCATCACTGTTAGGCAATTGTCAAGTGCCACATATTCATAATTCTCCTCATCGTAGGCGAGAAAATAGGCTGCTCGGATATTCCCACCGCGTACACCAGGTACTGCCTGGAAAGATTCGTGGAAGTAGCTAAAATCTGGCAATGGGGGTACTTCTTTGGTCAGGGAATGTATTCGTTTTTCGAGTATTTCCTTCTCCTTGGTATTTAAAGATTTAATCTCTTCATCCAGTTCATCCGCTATTTTGAGCAATGCATTGATCAAGTAAGCAATACTACCACGTGTAGTACCAATATTGGTCATAAAGAGAACAGTATTTCTCGAGGTCTTATTGATCTGGATATTAAATTTATCCATTAGGTACTTGTTCTTAAACGTATCCCCATCAACACCCGTCTTTCCAATATAAAGGGTGATCTTGGTAGGATCCAAAACAAACTCATCGTTTTCCCAGGCTTCTTCCATTCGGTTCCAGCCATCCTCTTTAGTATAGTACTCCTTAAGCCCGGTCTGACGATACTCCTCAGGAATAAAATCGTGCACAGTGAGGATGTCAAAATATTTACTCAATTGAGGGTTGTCCGTTATTTTGGCTCTCAGCACCATCGCCATTTCAATACTTTTCTCCACCAGCTTAAAGCCTTCCAGCTGGACTTGTCGGCGACCCACATCCAAGGAAGCAAGCATTTGATAGTTAGGAGAAGTAGAGGTATGGGTCATATAAGCTTCCAAAAATGTTTCTTCACTTTTACGTCTAAAATCTTCATCCCAAATATGTATCATCGACCCTTGCCTAAAACTGCTTAAGGTCTTGTGTGTACTTTGTGTAGCGTATACACGGATACAAACTTCGTCCGGATTAGGCATTTTGGATATTGTCTTGGCATCCAATTTTTTACTATAGGCAGTATAGGTTTTCCTATAGGACGGGCTTTTGTATTTATCGTACAATTTAAGGGCCGTAAACATCGCTGTACGCTGCTTATAATTCGTGCCAAATCCTGCAAAAGCAAACCAGGCTTCATCCCACAAGAAAATCATGTCCGGTTTAATCGCCAGCACTTCCTCCATCACTCTTTCAACATTATAAACAAGGCCGTCGAAGGTGCAATTCGTAAGCAATAGCATTTTTACTTTATTTAATCTTCCAGCTGCTTTCAGTTGCAATAACTTGCTTTTGATTTGTTCAAGTGGAACTGCCCCATACATCGAATATTCTTCAATCGGATAGGAATCAAGATATACAGGATATGCACCTGATAATACCAAACCATAATGATGCGATTTATGGCAGTCTCTATCAATCAAGACCACATCACCAGGTTGCACCAGCGCCTGCATCACAATCTTATTGGCTGTGGAGGTGCCGTTGGTTACAAAATAAGTATGCTGTGAACCATAGGCATCACTAGCCATTTCTTGCGCTTTCTTGATAGGTCCTGTAGGTTGCAGTAATGAATCAAGCCCACCCGTAGTCGCTGATGTTTCCGCCAGAAACATATTTCTTCCGTAGAATTCTCCAAAATCATTTATCCATCTTGATTTAAAAACCGAATTACCACGTGAAATAGGCATCGCATGAAAAACTCCCGTAGGCTTTTGACTGTACTCTACTAAAGCAGAGAAAAAAGGTGTGTCGTAGCGTTCATCAATTCCTCTCATGATCGTCAGGTGCAATTCCTGATTATCCTCTGTTTGATAGAATATACGTTTGAATCCTTTTACAGTACTATCCTTTAAATGTCCCAATGATGTATCCGTCACATAATAAGCATCCAACTCTGGTCTAAACTTTTTCATCAAGTCTCCAATCAGGGGACCCAAATCAGTTTCCGGCATTGCCGCAAAATCCAACTTCGTGACTTGTTGTATGTATGGCTTGATAAGTGGCGTAATGAGATTAGAATGATATGGCGGAGCATATCTTACAACGACCGCTTGTATATTGTAATTAAAACGTAGCGCGATCATGGCGTCTTGGAAAGAACGCTGGACAATGATATCATACGTGAACTTATCATTGGGCGTTCGAAGATTTCTGAAATTATTTCTGAGTACACTTTCTTCATCTGTAGTCATATTGTCCACAAACATGACTTCGAAATAATTCTTACCAACCGTATTGAGATCATCTTGATCTTCAACTGAATCGGTATTGTATTCATCATAATTTAGAAAATCGGGATTTTTTTTATACCTATCCCCGACTAATAGCTTCGTTGCTTCAGAGACAATACCTGATAAAGTATCATGTTCGTGTCTCGATAGGGTGTTTTCTAGTTTATGGATTAACGCAATGCCTGGAAAAGCGAAATAAGCTTCAACGCTTCTTAATTCTTTTAACAGCGACTTACAATCGCCAATATACTTTTTTTCGTTTGCCGAATCTTTGTGACACCTTATCAACTCAGCAGTGATGATTTTAAGTTTGTTCCAGTAATCAATCCTGAGTTGTCCGATATTAAAATAAGGTGCCGGTTGTATTTTTATTTTGGTCAAAATTTAGGTTTTAGAATGAAGGGCAAGCTTATTTCCCTGAGAATCGATAAAAATGGCGAAGTAACCTGATTCTTTACTGATCAACGTTTTACTCATCACAATTCTACCGCCTGCTGCTTCAATCTTATTGAGTACGTTATTGAGATCTTTACCCCCATTGAGGTAAATCAAAGGACCTGAATCACTCGGCACAGAACCCGGGCCAGCGATTACTGCGCCGCCTATTCCAGTCGTTACGGGAAAAAATGCCATCGCATTGACGTCTGTAACGTGCTGCTCCATTTTAATACCATAGATGTAATTATAAAAGTTGACAGCTTGCTGAAAATTAATTGCCGGTATTTCAAACCAACTTACATAATCCTTGATTGATTCCTGCTTTTTCTTTTTACCTGAAGATGTACTTCCCATAATTTATTATTGATTTAAGATAATCCATCGCCTTTGTAATGTATTGGCGAGGGGGTGTTTTCAAATGTATTCTCTTTCATTTTTAATTCAGCCAGCGTATCGAGTCTAGAGGGCTTAATCAATGGCCCAAGAGATTCCAGATATGGCAATGGTGTACCTGGTTGGTAGATATCAAACTTTTCTGTAAGCAGATGGTCTCTAAAACTTTTTAATGGCTGGCCTAAACGCAAAATACCTAATTCACGGCTTCGCTTAACCCGGTCAATATTTAGTTCAAGCGGTATAATCTCCTCTGTTCCTTCTGACTGATGCAATACGCGTCCATCAGGACCTACGACTAACGATCGGCCGCAGCCTCCGGTATCCAAACCATTTACGTCAAAAAAGTAACATTGATTTATAGAGGCCATTGCTCTGACAATGGATAGCTCAATTTCGCGATCAATCGTGCCTGACATGGTGGGATGCATGATGACTTCTGCGCCCATCGTAACAAGCGTTCTAATGGTTTCCGGAAACCACATATCATAACATATAGAAACGCCAAATCTTGCGACTCCCGGTACATCAAACACGCAAAAATCTGATCCAGGCGTAACCCCCACTTCGTAAGGGTAGAATGGAAACATCTTGCGATAACGCGTTACTATTTCACCACTGGGATTGATGACGGTAGCTGTATTGAAAATTTTACCTTCACTTTTTTCAAAAATAGAACCTGGCAATAACCAAATCCCATACTTTTTTGCCATCGCCTGCATCTCCGCTTCAAAATTATTCGGAATTGGTTGGGCTGTTTGTGTGAGCGGTCCATAGGCACACAACTCACTAAACATGATCATTTCGATCCATGGATACAGATTCATGGTAATATCAATCTTCAGCTTCATTAGTTCCACATTAGGAACAACGGCTGATACTTTCATTTGAATTCCTGCTATTGCGAATGGTTTCATTATTTCTGGCTAGTAGCTTTTTTAATTTCTTTTTCCAAAATGGATAATCCTTTATCTAATTGTTCGTCAGTGATCACTAAAGGGGACAGAATTCGAATTACATTTTTATAGGTACTTGCACTTAATATGATCAAGCCATTTTCTGCACATGCTTTTACGATATGGCCACAAATTTCAGTATCTTGTTGTCTTGGATCTCCGTTCTTAACAAACTCCAATCCAATCATAGCACCGATACCTCTTACATCCCCTATCGCGGGGCATTCCTTCATCAGCTTTTTTAATCGGGAAGCAACAATATGTCCAACTTCCACTGCTCTTTCATTCAATTTAATGTCCTTCATATATTGTATTGTGGCCAATGCCGCAGCACAACAAACCGGGCTTCCTATGAATGTGCCACCAATTGATCCCGGTGCAGCTGCATCCATAATTTCTGCTTTTCCAACAACTGCGGCAATCGGCAATCCGGATCCCATTGACTTTGCGTACGTACTGATATCTGGTTGAACACCATAGTGCTGCCAACTTGCCCAATGCCCTGTCCTGCAAAATCCGCTCTGTACTTCATCCATAATCAAAACAATACCGTGTTGATCACAAAATGCTCTCAATCCTTCAAGGTATCTTTTCGGGATCGGCGTAAAACCTCCTTCACCTTGTATTGGCTCCAGAATAACCGCAGCTACATTTTTTACATCAACCAGATTTAATGCACTTTCGTGAAGTCGTTTAAGTTGTTCATCCACAAATAGATCAATGTCACGTCCATCCCCATATCTGTAAAAATTAGGGAAAGGCAACCTATATATTTCCGGTGCGAATGGACCACAATTATACTTATAACTTACTTTACTGGTCAAAGTCATGGCCATCATGGTTCGGCCATGATAGGCACCTGTAAAACAAAGTATGGCAGTCTTTTTGGTCGCTTGGCGGGCAATTTTGATTGCATTTTCTACTGCTTCTGCCCCTGTACTGACCAGCATTACCTTGGTTTTCTCCCCATGTGGAAGAATTTCGGCAAGCTCTTCGCATAGCTTTATATATGGCTCATAAGTTACAACATTAAAGCTAGTATGCAAATATTTTCCTGCTTGTTCGCGAATTGCCGCAACGACAGGCTCGGGACAATGGCCAGCATTTACAACGCCAATTCCACCGGCAAAATCAATATATTCCTTCCCGTCAGCATCAATTACAATAGCCCCTTTTGCCTCTGAAACGGTAACCGTATTGAACACCCCAATACCATTTGGTACAATATTGCTTCTTCTTTCCAGAAGGGCATGTGCTTTTGTTTGATCCTTTATCATAGTTTCCATATTCTTCATTTTTCTAAAGAAAGTCGTATAAATTCTTTACTTATTCCGTAAAGCGGCGCAAAGGTATAGCTATTTAACTGACATTATACTAAATAGTTCATTCATCAAGGAGGCCATTTTCGAGCACTTTGCTTTGGTTTATCGGGCCTTGTAGAGGAGATTCTTTAACATCACATATTCCCTAAGCTCGAGAAAATTTAAGGTGAATTTTACCTTAGACCTCCAATTTTTATCAGGCCATTGTCTATGGAATTTTTTGGGTGTTCAGATCAGAACCCGATGTATGGACTTCCTTCTTTATTGAAATTCAATGGAATTAAACCAAAAGCCTGGAGCATAAAAAAAGTGCCTGAAAATCTTCCGATAATCAGACACTTTGTAGTAGCGGGGGCAGGACTTGATCCGCCTAAGGCGGATAGGAGCCCAATGAGCTTTTTCTATTTAAAAAAAGATCTCATCAATCCATTCTCTGCCTTTCCCTCCTTTCAGTTGTTTTTCACGTTTGATTGCATCCTGCTTGAATTCAAATTCTTCTGTATAAATTACACGCCATGGTCTAAACCTAATTGACCAGCCTTTCTTCCCTAAGCTGTTATGCGACAATAATCTTTGCTCAAAATTTGAGCTATACCCTATGTAAATCTTTTTGTGTTGCTCTGATTGGAGTACATAAACAGTATACATGAATAGAAAATAAGGGTATTTACCTTTAATGGCAAGATTAATTTCTCTTTATCAGTTTGGAAGGACTTGATCCGCCTAAGGCGGATATGAGCCCGACATGCTTAAATAAAAAAAGAGGCACTGGAAAACCAGTACCTCTCGTTGTAGCGGGGGCAGGACTTGAACCTACGACCTTCGGGTTATGAGCCCGACGAGCTACCAACTGCTCCACCCCGCGATATGTCTTAGCGGCATTCAACCGCGATATTTCTTTCCGCTATTCGTTAAAGCGGGCAGCAAAAGTAGAGATTATATACGAATTAACCTAACTTGTTTTTTCACCTTTTAGTTCCGCTTTCTTCAATCCACCCCAATCTTCTCTAAGTTTAATGATTTCGTCATTAACCCATTGTTGGGATTGACGAAGTAGAGAAAAAGCATTATCACTGGTCATGGGTTTCCCAACGGAGAGCCTGACATAGGTACGCGGTTTGGCGAGATATTTGAAATAATGTTGAGCCATTGTGATCGAATGATCCCAATAATCATCAGTACTCTTATATTCTAAGGCAAAAGGCACCACCGGAACCCCTAATTCAGCGGCAATATCAAAAGCCCCTTTTTGAAACGTTGATGTCAGCGGCTCAGCATTCGTTTTCCCTTCAGCAAAAATGAGAATAGATCGCCCCTTTTGAAGTGCTTCTGATATAGCCTCCTTTGTGGCACTGCGACTACTCTTACTTGTTTTATTCAAAAAAATAACCCCGGAAATTTCAGCCCCCTTTCCAAGAAATGGATAATTGCGCACATCAGCACGACTGACCGGATTAGCTTCCAGATTGGCAAGGCTAACAAAGGGATCTAGTGAAGAACGATGGTTACCCACGAAAAGGAAGGTACGACCTGTTGGGATCGATCCTCGCAATTCTATTTTATAGTTGATGATGAAGACAAAAGATTTTGACCAAATCTTTCGCACTTTCATACCCCACTTATATCTGTCCCATGGCCATAACCTGAGCAATGTAACACTCAAGAATGCCATGATTGTTATCAGCGTAACAAAAAACAATCTATAATACCCTCTGAATTTATTTCCTGACATAGACTGTATTTTATACTCGCTCTATGATAATGGCTGAAGCTCCTCCTCCCCCATTGCACAAGGTCGCAAGTCCATAGGTACCACCTTTTTGCTTTAGCACATGCGCCAATGTGGTAATAATTCTTGCACCAGAAGCCCCTAGCGGATGCCCCAGTGAACAAGCTCCACCGTTGATATTCACTTTTTGATGATCCACCTCGAGCTCTTTTTCAAAAGCCATAGTCACTACCGCAAAAGCCTCGTTGACTTCATAGAAATCAATCTGATCTTTTGTCAACCCAGCTCTTTGCATAGCCAAAGGCGCCGCTAAAGTTGGTGCCGTAGTAAACCACATTGGATCATGTGCCGCATCTGCATAGGACACTATTTTGGCGATAGGCTTCAAGCCATATTTTTTAACTGCTTCTTCACTAGCCAACACTAATGCTGATGCTCCATCATTAATTGTCGAAGCGTTGGCCGCTGTGACTGTTCCATCTTTGCTAAAGGCAGGTCGGAGCGTAGGAATTTTTTCGAACTTTACATTAAAGCACTCTTCATCCTTATCCATGACGATTGCCGGGCCCTTTCTTTGCGGTATCTCCACAGCAATAATCTCATCAGAAAAAGCGCCATCACCTGTTGCTTTCTGGGATCTATGGTATGATTCTATTGCAAAAGCATCTTGCTCTTCACGGGAGATACTATACTTCGCAGCTGTATTATCAGCGCTAACACCCATCGCTGATTGATTGTACACGTCCGTCAAACCATCTCTTGTCAGCCCATCGATCATTTTTCCATCACCAAACTTATGGCCCCAACGGGCACCTGGAATATAATATGGGATATTGGACATGCTCTCCATACCCCCTGCAACAATAATATCCGCCTGCCCGAGAGCAATTGCTTGCGCACCAAACATTACTGATTTCATACCGGATGAACAAACCTTATTCACTGTTGTACAAGGCACTGTATTCGGAATACCTGCACCCAGTGCAGCCTGGCGAGCTGGTGCCTGCCCTAGATTAGCCGACACTACATTGCCCATAATTACTTCCTGAACATGCTCTGGAGCTACTTTGGCGGCTTCTAGTGCCCCTACAATCGCTTTTGACCCTAATTCCGTTGCAGAAAGGGAACTTAGGGCTCCACCAAAGCTTCCAATTGGTGTCCGTTTTGCGGATATTATATATACTGGTTTCATAAATCTTGTTGTTAATTTGGAACGCAAAACTATACAAACGCTTTCGATTCAGCTTTGTTCGTACATATGATTCCCATCTAATTGAGGTGAAATTGGAAAATATTATATGTTTGCAGTCAATTCAGACTACAATCTGATGTAAATGGGGCTATAGCTCAGTTGGCTAGAGTGCTTGCATGGCATGCAAGAAGTCGTGGGTTCGAATCCCTCTAGCTCCACCAGAGTGCAGAAAACAGAGACGCCTTTTTAGGCGTCTTTTTTATTGTAGCAAATGAACGGTGAAACGCAGTTTCATGAGGGCATTTGTGAAAATAAAAATAAGGCGATAGCCGGCACTGCTTTATGTATTGACCTTGGGAGTCTCAGGGATCGGCGCAGCCAATCCCTCTAGCTCCACCTCGTTTCTTTCCTGTTTACTTTCTAAATCAATGATTGAATTGAACTATTTTCTTTTCATTTCGAAAGTCGACAGCAGATAGTTCCTTCTCCTTTTTATAGACAATAAAGGTGTGTTTTCCAAGTAAGTTTTTAGGACTTATATTTATCATCAACTGTTCTTTATATACTTTCTTCTTTAGGTTTATAGAAAGATTTTTGTCTTTTTTCATATGCCTGAAATACGACAAAAACGATCGAAACAAAATAAGTGGGTAAAAAAAAGGAAATAGAAATAATGACCATTTACTCAGTCGTACATATTTTATTTCTTCTATTTTTAATCCGGCCAGCATCCCTATAATCCGAAGTCGTTGAAGCCCTACTAAAAAAATATGTCCATGGTAAATTTCATTTGTAAGGGCTTTATCTGACATCCAGATATCATCGATTTCATTTGGGGGCATAACTCTATTTGTTTCACTTTCGAATAGCAAATAATTAAATTTTGCTGCTAAATTCGAATAGCTGGGCGTTGTAATAATCAGTCTCCCTTCTGGTTTAAGAATTCGATTAAATTCCTTGAATACATATAACTGATCACTAAAATGCTCAATGCCCTCTTGACAAATTAGCATATCCGCTATTCCATCCTCCATCGGGATGCCATCCATTATATTGGCTCGTTCACAACGCACCGAACTGAGCTTAAAATACTCCGGAAACAAATCAAAGGGAATGACTTTTGCTCCATGATTCATTAAAATCTCAGATGTGGCGCCCTTTCCTGATGGGATGTCTACCACGACTTTACCTTTCAACTCTCCTGCGATACGATCCAAATATTTTTTAACATGATAGAGGATGCTCTTTGGATTATTAATGTGTTCAGAAATCATACGCTTGGTCTTTCAATAATTAGTCAATAGCACCTCTTCAAACAGGATGGATCAGAAAACTTCATATATCTTTAGCAGCCTATTGCACCCTAAATAAAAATCGAGTTACTCTTCTTTACTTCTAGTCATTAGGCCTAACAGAAGTACTTTTATCCTCATTGGAAGAATATGCAATGACTTTCTCAGGATATAAAACTATACAAGCTACGGTTACAGTTTATTTTTCGGTCGTAAAACAGAATAAAAAACTACCTTTAAACTTTATTCTAAGACTGCTAAACAGAATTCATTCTTGATATATAGTATAGTCTCTCGAGTAAATGTAACTTATAAACGTTTAAACCAGAAATTATTTTTATCCATGAAACTATTCGTCGCACGACTCCCTCAAAGCGCTACGTCTGAATCCCTCAAATCTTTATTTGAAACCTATGGTGAAGTCAAAGAAGCGAAAGTCATTTTTGATCGTGAAACGGGAATGTCAAAAGGATTTGGCTTTATTGAAATGACTTCCGACGAGGAAGCCAAAAAGGCCGTTAGCCATCTCAATGGATTTGAAGTGGATGGAAATGAAATACTTGTCAAAGAGTCAGAATCCATATCAAAGCAAAGTAACGAAAGCCGTAGCAATACCTCACCTAAAGGAGACCGTTGGGATAGCAATATGCGTGAAGCAAGAAACAGCTTTTCTAATCGACCTCAGGATCAGCGCCGATCTGAAAACGGATGGGAGGAAAGCAAGAATTTAAGACCAAGACGTAAAAGGATTTAATTCCTAATGTTATTTTTAACAATTATCCCCGTCAACTTTTCTCCGCCTAGGCTCTATTTACCTTTTCCCTGAACAAGAATAAGCATTGTGTAAAACAAGATTTTAATATCCAGACTGATAGACATGTTTTCGATATAAAGAATATCAAACTTTAGGCGTTGAAGCATTTGCTCAATATTGCTCGCATAACCGTATTTCACCTGGCCCCATGAAGTAATGCCCGGTCTTACTTTCAGCAGATGTTTATAATGCGGTGCTTGTTCCATTATTTTATCGATAAAGTATTGACGCTCCGGTCTAGGACCAACCAGCGACATTTCACCAATAAATACATTCCATAATTGGGGTAGTTCATCCAGTCTCCATTTCCTCATGACTGCTCCCCAACGCGTACAACGATCATCGCCATCGAAGGATAATTGTGGTACATCTTTTTCAGCGTCTGTATACATCGATCTGAATTTCCGAATCAAAAATGGATTTCCATTTAGTCCTACTCTTTCCTGTGAATAAAAGATAGGTCCTTTAGAAGACAATCTTACTCTGATCGTGATGTACAAAAACACCGGCAGCAATACAGCTAATCCGACTAAGCTTACAAGAATATCCATCAGCCGTTTTACTAATTTTTCCCAATTAAGCATGAGGCCCTGACGAATTTCAATAAGCACTGCGCCGTACAAATAATTCATCTTAACGGTACCCAAAAGGATATCATACATGTCAGGAATAATCTTTACCAAAACATCCTCATTAAAATCAAAAAGCGTATCAAGTATCCCTTTGAGTTTACTGTGTTCTGATGTTTCAATGGCAATCAAAGCTTCTTCTACTTCCTCCGTTTGAATAATATCCGCCAGCTGAGATAATGTCCCAAGCCGGGGAAGGTGTCCGTCAAGTACGTTATTCGATTTTTTCTCGCTGCCAATAAACCCAATGATTTGGTTTCCAAGACTCTTTTTACTGGACTTTATTTCTTCAAATAATTCAAGTGCTTTTTGATTTCCGCCAATAATAATTGTTGTATACGTAATCTTTCCTGATCGAAGTTTACGACTGGCTATCGTCAACATAACCATTCTGACCACTGCCGTAATTGTAAAATGCAAAATAAAGAGTCTGAAAAAGGACTGCGCATACCCAGCGATATTGAATATGTAATCATCAATCAATAAAGTAAAAAAGATAATGACTACACCCGCCAGAGAAAGAAAAAATGTTCTGACTAACGTAGTCAATCGCGATAATCGATAGATATCCCTGTAACGATCGAATATCCAATAGAAGATCACCCAGGACAAGGGTATTATAATCAACCCATACCAGAATTTATGATCATCCACGACACCGACTTCAAGTGTCTTTCCTTCCCCAAGCGCTCTTAAATAGTAAAACCACGCCCATGCAGCCATCGCTGAAAAGAAATCAGCACATCCATAAAGAAACATGTGGAACCTTCTGAGTTTCTTCATACCGCTATAGGTGAACCACTTTTATATTGTCCAGAAAAATATTATACTCTTCCTTTGTTGGGTTGTTGGGATACAAAGACCGAAACAATATTTTATAGGATGGTAAATCAGAAGCCTGAATTAATTCGGTAAGATCAATATACAGCATGTTCCACTCATCTTTTGGGTTAACGAGATAAAAGAAATTTGTAAAACTTTCCCCTCCAAGATTAGTGCCCAATAGGCCAATACTCATCTCTATTTCACTTTTGTAACGCATTTCCAAATAAATTGGCGTGCCATCTTTGGGGAGATTAAGCAACGGTAAATCATGTCCCACCTCAATAAAGGATGCTTCCTCTGACATTGTTATTTGCCCTGCGTAATCTCCTTCAAATACATCTACTGAAGAGCGCAACACATTACTGGCAGCAACTGTATCATGATTATCTGTAAAAGGGTTATTAAATTCAAAATCCACATTCAATGAAAATGTGGCTTCGGGACGATAGGCGGTATTAGGATTAACTTCAAACACAGCTCCCGGTGCCGCTTCTAGATTAATGCTGTAATCAGAAAAGATAGGGTACGTAATCGCATCAACAAGTATTCCATTATTTCTTATTCCTGGCTTGAAATTAAAAGTAGTGGGACCAGACTCGAGATAATAAATATTCACCGGAGGAGTAAAAGCACCAAGAAATTTATTGTTTGCATACACCCAAACTTCTGTAATCCTATTCATGGCCGTGCCCTGACCTGGGGTCACATTAAACTCAAAAGGTTGAAGCTGTATGGTGGTTGGACTAATTTCATCACTTTCAAAAAGGCTGCAACTCCCTAATGTGATCATGCTCATTATAATCAACAACTCCGAAAATCTATAATGCTTACTTTTCATGCTGCTCAATTTGCTTTAAAATACTGGAAGCGACTTCAACGGCTCTAGCGCCTTGTTCAAATGAAACGCCAGACTTTGATTCATGCTGAATAGCCTCTAAAAATTCAATGAGTTCCAATTCAATAGCATTGTGCTTTACCACTTCCGGATTATCCGCTGCAATCCAGCGATCACCATCAGGAAGTTCAAGTTTCATGGTCATCATGTCTTCAGGCTCTGCATGAAAAAGTTTAACTACCTGTACCTCGTGATTAAGAAAATCCATTGCCATATATTGATCCCGCTGAAAAAGTCTGAGCTTCCTCATTTGCTTTAGACTTATCCTGCTTGCCGTTAGGTTGGCCACGGTATTATTTTTAAACGTGATTCGTGCATTGCAAATATCTGCTTGTTTCCCTGCGACGCCTACCCCATTAGCTTCTATATGATCTACTTCTGCATCCACAATGGATAAGATTAAATCAATATCATGAATCATCAAATCCATAATTACCGGTACATCCATCCCTCTGGGGTTAAATGGGGCAAGTCGGTGGGCTTCAATGAAAACGGGTTTGTCAATACCTAATTTCTGTGCTGCGATAAATGCAGGATTATATCGCTCAACGTGCCCTACCCGACCGACTAATTTTTTTTCAGCCATCCTATCGGCAAGCGCCCTGCTTGTTTCAGGGATATCTGTAAGCGGCTTCTCTATAAACAAATGTTTATTGGCATTAATTGCCTGCAAGGCGAGATCAAAATGGGTTACCGTTGGGGTGACTATGCATAATGCCTGTACTTTGCCCAATAAATCCTCGAATTGTTCAAACCATGGAATAGCATACTTACTGGATATCTCCTGAGCACGCTCCGCGTCAATATCATAAAACCCTTTCAAATCAAAGCCGGGAATTCGTTGAAGGCACTCAATATGAAATCGACCAAGATGGCCGGCGCCAACGACGCCTATAGTGACTTTTTGAATTTGTTCCATGGTAAAATTATTCATCCATCAATTACTTGTCAGCTCCAGCGTTGTCCGAGAAAAGAAAAATAATTCGAACAAAGGTATCCTGAACCATTAATAAAATATCATCCTTCCCTTCTCCAACGCCTCATTTATCCCATCCGGGTTGGTTCCCCCAGCTGATGCAAAAAATGGCTGTCCGCCACCTCCTCCATGAATTGACTTCGCCAGTTCTTTTATTAATTTTCCGGCATGAAGATTTTTTGCTTTGACCAAATCATCACTGATGTATAACATGAGCTGAACTTTACCCTCGCTATGAGAAGCCAGGAGTATGAAGGTCTGATTTCCAAGTTCATGTCCTAATTGATGAACAAGCTGTTTAAATACTTTTTGATCAGCAAGATCAACCTGCTGAATAAGTACGTTGACATCGTTAATCACTTTTACTTCTTTCAACAATTCAACTTTAGCACCTGCGGCCTTTTCACTTTCAAATCCCTCTATTTGTTGTTTCAACTCGCGCACATTGCCAATTAGCTCTCTGATTGCTTTAATTGGATCCGCAGGGCTTTTCAATTCCTGCTTGATCAATAAAAACTGATTCAATTGGTTATTAACGTATGCCTCCGCCCCATCTGCAGTGACCGCTTCTATTCGCCGCACACCAGCGGCGATAGCAGACTCTGAGGTGATTTTCAAGAATCCAATCTTGCCGGTGGAAGGTACATGACATCCGCCGCAAAGCTCAACAGAGAACGCCGGGTCAAAGGTGATCATTCTTACTTTCTCACCATATTTTTCACCAAACAACATTCTTGCGCCCGCTTTCTCCGCAACGGAAATCGGAACTTCACGGTCCTCTTTTAGTCGTATGTCCTCTCTTATTTTTTTATTCACTTTTTGCTCAATTACCGCAATTTCTTCAGGTGTAACTTTAGCAAAATGAGAAAAATCAAACCTTAGATAATCTTCGTTCACCAAAGAGCCTCTTTGTTGCACATGATCTCCTAAAACTTCAGTTAGTGCAGCATGCAGAAGGTGGGTAGCCGAATGATTATTTTCTATCAATCGCCGACGATCACTATCGACTTTTGCCACCACAGAAGCAGTTAAATCCTTTGGCAATACCTTCGCAAGATGAATGGGCAAATCATTTTCTTTGACCATGTCAACCACCCTGATCGCTTCATCTCCAAACATAAGGCTGCCAGTATCACCAACCTGGCCACCCCCTTCAGGATAGAACGTGGTCCGGTCTAAAACAAGTTGAAAATGACGTCCGTCTTTATTCGTTATTTCCCTATACTTTACCAATTTCAACCCATCCAGTTGATCTTGGTCATAGCCATCAAAAACCGGATTTTGATTGAAGGATTGAACGTCGATCCAATCGCCTGTAGCCACAGCGCTGTCCGATCTTGATCTCTTCTTCTGCGACTGCAGAGCCTCTTCAAATCCCTTCTCGTCTATGGTCCATCCTTTTTCAAGGGCCATCAATCGTGTCAGATCCACTGGAAATCCATAGGTATCAAAAAGCTCAAACGCATCTTTCCCCTCGACTACGTTGTTACTGGCTTTCACGGTTTCAAATCGCTTGATACCGCCTTCCAGGGTTCTTAGAAAGGAAATTTCCTCTTGCTCAATCACGCGCTTAATGAAGTCTGCTTGTTCTTTAAAACTTGGGAAAACATCTTCAAAAAAGTCAACTAATAGGGGCACCATGCGATGCATTAATGGTTCTTTGATATTCAGAAAAGTGTAGTAATAGCGAACCGCTCTTCTTAATACACGGCGTAGTACATAACCCGCGCCGGTATTCGATGGTATCTCACCATCAGCGATACCAAAACTAACCGCCCGAACATGATCCGCAATGACACGCATAGCAATATCGGTCATAACTTTTCCGGAATAATCGTTTTGATAACTGATTCCTGTTGCTTGTTCGACAAAGTTGATTAACGGGCTAAATACATCTGAGTCATAATTTGAATTTTTCCGCTGAACGATGCGCACCAATCGCTCAAACCCCATCCCTGTGTCAACATGCTTTGCCGGTAACGGTTCTAATGTGTTGTCTGCTTTCCGGTTGAACTGCATAAACACCAGATTCCAGATTTCAATCACATTTGGGTGATCGGCATTAACGAGTGTTGCCCCTGGAACCAACGCCCTCTCTTCATCACTACGTAGGTCAAAATGAATCTCAGAACAAGGTCCGCATGGCCCTGTGTCGCCCATTTCCCAAAAATTATCCTTTTTGCCAAACGAGAGTATTCTGTCTGCTGGCAAATATTCTGCCCAATATTGCTTAGCTTCCGTATCTTCTGTCAACCCATCGGAGGGATCTCCTCCAAAGATGCTTGCATACATTCTATCCTTAGGCAATTCAAGGCGAACAGTCAGGAGTTCCCATGCCCATGAAATTGCCTCCTTTTTGAAATAATCTCCAAAAGACCAGTTTCCGAGCATTTCAAACATGGTATGATGATACCCATCCCGACCGACTTCTTCCAGGTCATTGTGCTTTCCGCTCACACGCAGACACTTTTGCGTGTCGGCAATTCGTTTGTGTTCAGGTTGTTTGTGCCCAAGGAAATAATCCTTAAAGGGGTTCATCCCTGCGTTGATAAACATCAGGGAAGGGTCATTTTTATTCACCATCGGCGCAGAAGGCACAATTGTGTGTTCTTTTTCCTTAAAATATGTCAGAAAGATATTTCGTATCTCTTTGGCTGTTTTTGTCATAATCTATTTTAGTTGATAGTATTATACATTATAATAACATTAAATATGTTTAAATCACTGATGCTTAGTACATATTGTAAGTAAAAATAATATATAATAAATCGTTAAATGTTTTGTTAGCACATCATCAAAAGTTATCTTCGCCTATTCACTCCAACAGACTCATTTTGAGAAATGCTTTTGAATAGCGAGGTCAAAATTAGTCAAATAAGGATATTTAATGGCGGGAAAGAAGTACGTATATAACGAATCCTCATTATCTTTTGAGGAATACAAAACTCCGAGCAAGTTCAGACTGCTCACTATTTTTGGATACCTCTGTGCTACAGTGGTAGCTTCTTTCGTACTTTTTCTGATTCAGACAACCTATTTTCCCAGTCAAAAAGAGCTTGCGCTAATGCGTGAGATCGAGCAAATGAATTACCACTATGAAAGTTTAAGTGAGCAAATGGATGTGATGTCATCCCAACTTTCGACAGTACATGAACGAGATGCCGGAATCCATAGATTCATGCTAGGCATGGAACCTATCGATGAAGCTGTTTGGGAAGGAGGAATTGGTGGTAATGAGAAATATGCCTCGATTTATAAATATCCTAATTCGGGAGAAATGCTCATGGAAGCGCAGAAGAAAGCGGATAAGCTTATGCTTCAGTTGAAGATTCAAAGGAATTCGCTGGATACTATTTTGACAAAAGCGAATCTACGGGCTGATATGATTGCCAATATTCCAAGCATAAAGCCTGTACGGGTTGACCTGCTTAAAAGAAATTTGAATGCCTTATCCGGGTATGGTATCCGACTACACCCAGTCCACAAGGTCGATCGCTTACACACAGGAATAGATTTCACGGCTCCCAGAGGCACCCCTATTCAAGCTACGGGTAACGGAAAAGTCATAAAAGCAACTTACGGTAGAGTCGGTTATGGTAACCATGTCATCATAGATCATGGGTTTGGTTATACCACACTCTATGGGCATATGCAGTCTATTGATATAAAAGAAGGAGACGAAATAATCAAAGGGCAGACGATTGGTAAAGTTGGTTCGACGGGCACCTCGACAGCTCCACACCTGCATTATGAAGTACGCTTAAAAGACAATCCGGTAGATCCAATTACCTATTGCCTTGATGATCTGACCCCACAGGAATATCAATATTTGGTCGAGCGCGCCAGCCTTGAAAACCAATCTTTCGATTAATTGCCTGAGGACATTATCCGATAGGTTAAGCTTATTTACTACTTTTTCTATTCCTAAGAGATCTACTAATTTTCTCCGGCTTATTATTTGATTTAAATTAAATGATGGGCTTTTTCACTTCACCTTTCTTTGTAACCAACTCACCCGAATTCACTAATTTTGAGCTACTAATGATAATCTTACTAAGATTTATTATTATATTTCAGTTTGAATCAGCTATGAGAAGGCATTGACATCAGTGGCGATTTTTTTTACACCGGGAAAAAGCAAACGGTTAGGAAGGAAAAATGCAAAGCATCAACTGAGAATGAAAACGATTGACACCCAAAAGCTAGAAAAGCTCTACTATTCCATTGGAGAGGTAGCCGAGCTATTTGGGGTATCCAGGTCCCTGTTACGGTACTGGGAAAACGAATTTTCTTTTCTAACCCCTAGAAAAAACAGAAAAGGAGACCGACTATTCACGAAAGAAAATATTCAACAGATTCAAATCATCTACAATCTGGTCAAGGAACGAGGTTTTACGCTTGATGGGGCTAAGCAGGAGCTTAAGAAAGAAAAGGGTAACCTCACTGTTCAAGTTGATCTGATCGCCCGCCTACAGGCCATTCATGCTCATCTGAAAGATATAGACGACAAGCTTTCCACTTAGATTTTAACTATTTACTGAGATGGACGCTGAGCATAGTGCAATCTCAGCAGGATCGTTGGTAGCAATGATCAAAGTTTGATTTGGACTAAGCGAATGGACCATACTATAAAGCCACTCCTTACCGCCAGCATCGAGATTTGAACCTGGCTCATCCAACAAAATTAATGGGCGATTGTCCAAAAGCGCCAATCCCAACTTCACTCTTTGCTTCATCCCCGAAGAAAATGTCTTTATAGGATGATCCGGATTAAATTTATATTCTAATTTTTTCACCCAGTGATCAACTGATTCAAAGGCACTTAGTAATCCTAACTTCTTGTGGAGACTAAACAATTCAGCCAAATTCAATTCTTCAATCACCGTATTATAAGGAGCCACAAAGTGCACGTGCTTGTACAGTGTATCTTCAAGAATTGTATCGCCCGAGTAGGTGTAATCAATATGTCCTTCAGTAGGCAGCATGCCCCCCGACAGGATTTTAAGTAGCGTTGATTTACCTGATCCATTAGGACCTGTAATCGCAAATTTACTTCCGGAATGAATAGTAAACGTCAGATTTTGAAAAACACTTTGCTGATTAAAGGATTTAGTCAGCTTTTGTATAGATAGATCCATTGACAGAATTATGGGCTCTGAAACCGCGCATAATGCCCCTTTCAGACTGATCTACAAAATCCAGAATTAGCTTTTTTTCAACGCTTGATGGAATCGTTTCCTTGATGATTGAAACAGCCTGTGTAATATTATTTCCGCGGACAAACAATATCCGGTAGATATCTTGGATGGAATGAATTTGATCCTGTGTAAATCCTCTTCTTTTTAGTCCTGTTACATTGACACCTACAAATGATAATGGTTCACGAGCAGCTTTTACAAAAGGCGGGATGTCTTTTCTAACCAATGATCCACCACCGACCATAACATGGTCTCCAACCTTCACAAATTGATGTACTGCAACTAAACCACCAATGACGACGTGATGTCCTACTTCAATATGTCCAGCCAGATTCACATTATTGGCCAGAATAGAATTATGTCCAATGACACAATCGTGAGCCACATGCACATAAGCCATTAGCAGTGTATTGTCCCCTATCGCAGTTTTAAAGCTTGCTTTAGTACCACGATTAATTGTACAGTATTCGCGAATGGTTACATTATTTCCAATCTCCAGCGAAGAACTCTCTCCTTCGAACTTTAGATCTTGTGGCAATGCGCCAACAATTGCCCCGGGAAATACTTTACAATGATTCCCCATGCGGGTGCCATTGAGTATACTAGCATTTGCACCAATCACGCACCCATCGCCAATGACCACATCTTCCTCAATAGTTGCAAAGGGACCAACTTGAGCATTCTGGCCTATTTTCGCGTTACGGTGAATATTATTCATTTGCTAGAGGATTACGCACTATTTGTGCTGTGATTTCACTTTCAGAAATTAGTTTACTGCCTACATAAGCAGTACCATACATAAGGCAAATACCCCGCCTAACGGATTGCAATAGTTCCATTTTAAGCACAAGTTGATCACCCGGACCGACCTTGTTCTTGAATTTGGTATTATCGATTTTCAACAACAAGGTACCCCAGTTTTCAGGATCTTCAATCTTTGAAAGCACAAATACCCCGCCAACTTGCGCCAGCGCTTCTATTTGAAGCACACCCGGGAAAATTGAATTTTCGGGGAAATGCCCCTGAAAAAATGGCTCATTGAACGTAACATTCTTTACACCGACGATATACGTGTCTGTCATTTCGACAATCTTATCCACTAATAAAAACGGATATCGATGCGGCAACAACTTTCGGATGGCTTCAATATCATAGAGTGCCGGTTGATCCGGATCGACCTTTGGCCTACCTTTTAGTTTTCGTTGTTCAACCAGTTTTCGCTTCAGAAGCTTAGTAAATTCAATGTTTGCCGTATGCCCTGGTTTTCGGGCGACAATTTTCCCCTTGATTGGTTTACCAAGTAATGTCAAATCGCCAAGAACATCCAACAATTTATGTCTTGCGGGTTCATTTTCAAACTTTAATTGGGTTGTATTGAGAATACCAGTTTTTTCAACTTTAATACTCTGCTTTCCAAGTTTCTTTGCCAGACGATCTAGTTCTTCCTGATCCATGAGCCTGTCAGCGATAACAACAGCATTGTCCAGATCTCCACCTTTAATCAGGTTTTGATCAAAAAGCTTTTCCAGTTCACGGACAAAAACAAAAGTCCTGCAAGGTGCAATCTGCTCTGCATAATCTTCTATATTTTCAAGACTTGCGTATTGATGTCCCAGTATCTGAGAATTGAAATCTATCATTGCAGTAATTTCAAAATTGTCCCCTGGCAAGGCCAGCAACTCTGTACCTGTGACTTCATCTCTAAAAGAAATAGGTTCCTCAATCTCGAAATACTCTCTGTCAGCATCCTGATCCACTACACCCGCCTTTTGTATGCCTTCGACAAAATGAATAGCACTTCCATCCATAATGGGGATTTCAGGCCCACTAACCTTAATCAATACATTGTCAATACTCATTCCTGCCACGGCGGAAAGTACATGTTCCACGGTACTAATCTGTGCTTCTCCGTTTCGGATTGTGGTACCCCGGTTAGTCGAAACAACATGATTTACTTCTGCCACCAGAACGGGTTGATCCTCCATGTCCGTTCGGACAAATCGAATTCCATGGTTCGCTTCCGCGGGTTCAAAATCGATGGTCACCGATTTTCCTGTGTGTAGCCCAACTCCTTCCAATCTAAACGACTTGGCTAATGTTTTTTGTTTCATTTATTTTCTCCTTTTAAGGCAACAATTTGTTTTTCAAGTTCCTCTATCCTCTTCATGTACTTCGGTAATTGCCTGAACACCGCATAGGATTTAAGATAATCATTATAGTTTATGGCCGGATAGCCAAAAAGCCTGGAACCTTTAGGGTATTTTCCGGTATGTACTCCACTTTGTGCCTGGATCTCAATCCCATCTGCTATATGGATGTGCCCAGCTATTCCCACTTGCCCACCAATTCGTGCATGATCACCGATGCTTGAACTTCCGGCGACTCCGGCTTGCGCAGCTATAACGGTATGCTTCCCGATGACGACATTGTGTGCAATCTGAACAAGGTTGTCAATTTTAGAACCTTCACTGATCTTTGTAAAGGTTAGCGTCCCTCGATCAATAACTGCATTGGCACCAATCTCTACATCCTTTTCCAGGACGACCTTACCGGCATGTTTGATTTTGATATAATGTCCGTTTTCATCCGGACGGTACCCAAACCCATCACAACCGATGACGGCATTTGAATGGATGATACATCGGTCACCGATGATCGTATGCGGATAAATTTTCACTCCGGGATAAATGATCACATCTTCTCCTATTTGTGCACCACTTCCAATATATACTTGTGGGTAAATAATTGTCCCGTTTCCAACAGCTACACCTTTTTCAATAACGCAATAAGCCCCGACAGAGACATTAGTCTTTGCATTAAAGTCCTCACTAACCTGTGCAAGTCCTGATACGCCCTGTGCGGGTCGCTCGTTTTCCCCAAATTTCTCCACTAAAGACATCATTGCCCCATAGACATCGTCTACTTTGATCATGGAGGCCTTTAATGCGTTTTTTGGCGTGAAATCTTTGGAAACTATCAATGCACTTGCTTCTGTCGTATAGGCAAATTCTTCATATTTGAGGTTTGCCAGAAAGGTGACAGTGCCCGGTAATCCTTTGTCAATTTGTGAGGGACCATGTATTTCTGCCTCACCATCGCCAATAAGTTCACCTTGAAGCAATTCACAAAGCTGGGCCACATTGATTTTCATCCTGCAAAATTAACATTCGCAGCCTATCTGAAGTGAATTAGGGGCAATATATTCACCTAAATATTCAAATTTGAATAAACTATACATATTCTAAACCCTATATATCAACTCCACTGTATAATTTTACCTCATGGCAAACAACAAGAAGAAGAACAAAAAAGCCTCGAAAGTCAAGCAGAAGAGTAAAAAATCATTTATACAACGCCTTGACAATCAGGACTGGAAATACCTTTTAGCCGTATTAGCCCTTACGTTTATCGCCTTTATTCCTGCTTTGACAAATGATTTCGTCAACTGGGATGATGATTATAATCTGTCCAATAATACGAATACGGCACTGCTGACATGGTCAAATATTGTTAAAATATTCAGTGAACCAGTTATCGGCAACTACAATCCTTTGCCCATTTTGACATTTACTGTGGAACGATCGATTTTTGGACTTGACCCGACTATTTACCATGTCAACAACGTTCTGCTCCATCTTGTCTGTGTCTTTTTCATCTATCGCATATTTAGGGCTTTGGACCTTCATGCTATTGCTGCAGGATTTGGAGCACTTCTTTTTGGTATTCATCCGATGCGTGTGGAATCCGTGGCATGGGTCACAGAACGAAAGGATGTTCTCTTTGGCGCATTCTTTCTGGCTGCTTTATGGTTTTATATCCAATACATTAAAACCGGTTATGTAAAGAAATATTTCTATGCCGCATTAGGGCTTTTCTTTATTGCCCTATTCGCAAAGATTCAGGCAGTGAGTTTACCCCTTACAATGTTACTTGTTGATTATTATTATCGCAGACCACTTAAGATCAAGTTAGTCATCGAAAAATGGGCATTTTTTGGTTTGTCACTGGCCATTGGGCTTCTGGGTATTTATTTCTTAAGGGATCAAGGCTCAATCAATGATGATACCACCTATAGTTTTATTGAACGTTTATTTATTGGTGGCTATTCCTTAGGCGTATACTTTGTAAAGTTTATATTCCCTTATACGATGTCACCACTTTATCCTTATCCGGCAATGATCCAATGGCCGATTAAGATATTTGCCGTTATTTCTGTTTCAGCTTTTCTTGGATTTATCTTCGTTGCGTTCAAAAAAGACTGGAGACCTTATCTTTTTGGTGTTCTGTTCTTTTTGTTTAATGTAATGTTTGTTCTTCAAGTGGTGGGCGCCGGGCAAGGTTATTTGGCCGATCGATTCACTTATATGCCATATGCCGGATTGATGTTTCTCGCTGTATTCGCCGGCCAGCAATTAGTGTTGAAAAATAAAAAGATAGGCACTTATGCTGTTTATGGTTTTGGTGGTTTGATGTTGTTGTATGGCGTCATGACATGGAATCAAAATAAAATCTGGACCAACAGTGATACCCTTTGGACGCATGTTTTAACGATTTCACAAAAAACGCCTCTCCCTTTTCGCAACAGAGCAAATTACAGGCGTGATCAGGGAAGAATAGAAGAGGCTCTTTCCGATTATGATTCGGCCCTTAAACTAAAACCTGATGGAGCACTTTATAACTCCAGGGCCAAACTGTATTTTAATCTACAAAAGTATGAGCTTGCGATGAAAGATTACAATCAGGCGATTAAAACGGATAGCACCAAAGGAGAGTATTATATCAACCGAGGAGCAGTATGGGCACTATCGAATAATATGCCGATGGCCCTCGAAGATTTTAACAAAGGGTTGCAGTTAGAACCTAATCATGCTAATGGCTATAAAAACCGTTCACTGATCTATCAGTCATTCGGGCAATGGGACAACGCCATTTCCGATATTTCGATCTACCTTAAGATGCATCCCGAAGATGCCGACCTTTGGTATGAAAGAGGCCGACTAAAAAATGTAACTAATAAACCTAACGAAGCACTTACTGATTTGAATCGTGCGATTCAACTAAACAGTAAGCAAGGACTGTATTTTTATGAAAAAATGAAATGCTTCCTTTTACTTGGGCAAAAACAAAATGCCTTGCAAATGCTTCAAACGGTAAATAAGTTTGGCGTTCCGATAGAACCTGAAGTTCAGGCACGGCTGAATCAATAAGATAATCCCTAACTTTACCACCACCAGGAAAACATATGCTCAGCCGGTTAACGATACAAAATTATGCGATAATTACTTCGCTGGATATTGACATTCAGAGGGGGTTAACCATTATTACAGGAGAAACTGGAGCCGGCAAATCCATATTGTTAGGCGCACTAGGCCTGGCGCTGGGTCGACGTGCGGATGGCAAGGTGCTTTCAGATGATGAAGGCAAATGTATTGTTGAAGCCCAGTTTAATCTACAAGATGATTCATTAAAACCCGTTTTTCTCTCTGAAGGGCTTGATTACGATCCTATCCTCATATGCAGAAGAGAGTTAAGTGCCGGAGGCCGGAGCCGATCATTTATTAACGACACGCCGGTTTCTTTAAAACTATTACAAGAAATTACTTCTCAGATTATTGAGCTGCACCATCAACATGATAACCTGGCTTTGCAATCGAAAGAGTACCAGATCAATGTGCTTGATACGATCAGTCAGTCCATAACGCTCTATAAAGAATATACAGGACTACATTATGATCTAAATGCTACGAAAAATAAACTTGCCGAAGCAAAAGAAGCCGAACTTTCTTCAAATCGAAAAAAAGAATTCCTAAACTTTCAGATTGAAGAGCTTGAAGCGGCCAAATTAAAGGCTGGTGAAATAATGACGCTTGAGTCTTCACAAAACATGCTTGAGCATGCCGAAGCCATTGATCATGTGTTGGCCAGTATGCAAAAGATACTCAGTGATGGAACTCAATCCATCAATACCCAGCTCACCGGACTTGTCAAACAAGTAGAAGGCATCAGGAAAGTATATCAACCGATTGAAGAAATTGGCGATAGATTAGATGCACTTCGTGTAGAAGTCCAGGATCTTACATTGGAAGCAGGCAGATTAGACGGCCCAGGAGAAGCGAACCCTGCGCAGCTTGCAAAAGTTCAAGGCCGATTAGACCAGCTTTATAGCCTGATTAAAAAATACCAGGTTAGAGATGAAGATGGATTGCTTGCACTTCGCGATTCATTAAAATCTGAATGGAAGGCGCTCTCTTCTGTCAATGAGCAAATCGCTTCCTTAGAAGAACATATCATTCAGTTAAATGAAAAACTTTCTGAGAAAGGAAAAGAGCTTAGTAAAAAAAGAAAAACAGGGGCGAAAAATCTGGTTCCAAAAGTGACCACGTTGCTTCAAGAATTGGGTATGCAAAATGCGCAGTTTTCTATTGAGCTTAATGCCCTCGAAACGCCGGGGGTGCATGGACTAGATGATATCAGCTTTTTGTTTTCAGCGAACAAAGGATCTTCGATGCTGCCGTTACAAGCTGTGGCTTCCGGTGGAGAGTTATCCCGATTAAGCCTTGCGCTAAAGTCCATCTACGCGATTCAGGCACAACTACCAACAATAATATTTGATGAAATAGATACCGGTATTTCAGGCGAAGTAGCCTGGCGCATGGGGCAATTAATCAGAGGTTTGGCACACGGTCACCAGATATTGATGATCACCCATTCGCCACAAATTGCAGCGCACGCAAATTTGCAGTATCATGTATCCAAGCAAACAGAAAAAGAAAAAGATATCTCAGCGATCCATCAGTTAAGCGAAGATCAAAGAATAATAGAAATTGCAAAAATGGTCAGTGGGGATCCACCCTCAAAAGCAGCCTTGTCTAATGCGAAGAGCCTCATCGCGTCAGTAAAAAATTGATCTTGCCGAGCTGCGGAAATACAAATCAAGGATAATAGAAAATTACCAATTTAGCCTAATGCTTATCCTTCATTTTGTTCAGAAGGACGATCTCCATCTGCCTCATTAAAAGAGTGCCTGGGAAGTTCGATAAAGAATTTTGTCCCAACCCCTTTCTCTGTTTCGAAATAGATATTACCATCAAACGACTGAATGATATCTGAACATATCGCAAGTCCCAATCCCATCCCTGACGACTTAGTTGTAAAGTTTGGATAAAAGACTTTTTCACGCATATGCTCGTCGATGCCGACTCCATTATCTTCAAAAGAAATCACAATGGTTTCATCTTCCAAATAGAGCTTTATATGAATCAGTCCTCTTCTGGTTTTTGGAATGGATTGAATGGCGTTTTTAACAATATTATTGAAAACCCTTATGATCTGACTTTTGTCCGCAAAGACATCGAGATCATTAATTGGCACCTGAAGTTGGATATCCATGTCCTCCCGCTTTCGAAACAAATCGTGTACAGAAGCTAAAACATCGTTGATCACAAATACTTCATTTGAAGCCTGAGGCATTTTTGCATAGCTGGAAAACTCAGTCGCAATATTCGTAAGATTATCAATCTGCTCGATCAATGTGGTACTGACCCGCTTAATCATTGCCGGTAAATCTACCTGTTCACCTCGTGAAGCTGAATTCTGCAAATACTGGATGCTCAGTTTCATTGGTGTAAGCGGGTTTTTAATTTCATGGGCTACCTGCTTGGCCATCTCTCTCCAGGCTGTATCTCTTTCCGTTTGTGCCAGTAACATGGCGCTTTCATCCAGCTTGGTCACCATCGCATTGTAGTCCCGAATAAGTTCTCCAACTTCATCATCGATAGCCCATTGAATGGTCTCATTTTTCTTTCCCAATCGTATGCGTTTTAGTTTTTCACTCAACTGAGCCACAGGACCAATAATAGATTTGCTCATAAAAACAGCAATCCCAATGGCGATGAGAAAAATAAAAACGTAGGCATTTAACAGCGTCATGAAAAACGCAGAACCGGGATCACCGCCAACGACATCAGTTGGAAAGAGTTCGGTCAATTCAATATATCCTGCTTTTGAGGCACCGGCTTGGATGGTAACAAACCCAACATCGTTCTTTCGCCGAATACGGCCATCACTAATATGCGCCCCGGAAAGGTAATAATCTCTAGATCCAACATCCAAAATAAGCTTAGGTAAAAAAGCCATTTTTACAGAGATTTGATTGCTTCGCGAATTTTGAAGTTCCTGTTGCTGAATCATATTCCCTTCTGCATCGTAAATCTTATTGGAAGCACTATTCGCTAAGGCAATGCGGGATGCTTTACGCATATCCTCCCGCCATGACTTTACATCGGGTGATTGGGATTGCCTGATGGAACCTGCAATGTTTCTCAACCGTTCATCATATCGTCTAATTTCATCTTCGCTGCTATTGGAGCGGATATAATACACTGTCAATAATCCAACAATAATAAATGTCAAAATAATAATGATCACGACAGCAATTTGAATCTTATTGCGCAAGGAAGGTCTTGGCGAAATAGTGAGATCCATATTTTTAGGCAAAAAGCCAAAAAGTGCATTTAACCCTGCGAGTAAAAAAAGCAAGAAGCTAAATACTGTAAAGATCAAAGAGAAAAGAGAAACGACCTGACTTATCCCGTCCACTTTTTTCCCAATCATGATGACCATATTTTTTTGATTCCGCAGTGCTATATCTGTTCGATCATTAGCCGAGGCGAACTCATAATATTCCCCGATTTCCATTCCATCATGCAGTCCTTCAAATTCAGGCAGGACCAAGGCATAATCATAGAGGTGAGCAAAAATAAGTTGCCCATCCCGGTAGACGCCCAGACTATATTTTCTCGGCAAGTGAGGAAGCCATTCAATAATTGGGTCTTCGGCTCGCATACTCTTTGCAAAATCAAGCGGGGCACTTTCGATAATTTCCTGGCGAGAAACGATTTCAAAATCCTTCTGATATTTATAGAGTACAAAAGCCGTCATGGACGATATGGCCACCAACCAACTCATCACCCAGATCACAGATTTATTTCCTTGCTCAATGTATAAATCCAGGAGTGTCATGAGTATAAAAACACCGAGGTAAAAACCAACTAACGGAATATCAATATTGATCAGCAGAACCAGCGGAAGACTTACCACTCCGGCAAGCAGCAGCCCGATCATCCGCTCATAAAAATTGGACGTGTAATAAATTGCCCTGGTGACAATCTGAAATGAAAAGGTAAAGACCCCCATAACAATGAGACCACATGCAAGGATGGACAGGAAGTGATGTAAATCAAACAAGGAGATTTCACCCAGATCTAATCTAAAATTGCTTTGTCCTACCACCTGACGTAATATCCATGCAGTCAACCCACACATCAAAATCACCACTAAATAATGACTTGTTGTCATCAGACGATCTATCCATCGCTGCTTGACGACTGAAGCTGAAACAGACTCGCTACCTTCGAGCGGATCACGGCTATATATCTTACTCACCAAAGTACAGAGCCATAGAAAAATTGAACTATCCAGTAAAAGGTCAGCCGTAGAGTATGGAAAATCAATGTTTTGAATTATTGGACTGAGCAGTGAAATTTGATCAAAAAAATCATGATACGGAATAGCTAATGAAGTCATCCGAAAGCCAAGCACACCGAAAATTTGGAGCAATATTTTATTAACCGCTGTGACATTTTTTTCCGGTCTTGTTTCAACCCAGGTAATCCAGCTCATGCTCAGTGCCCACAATCCTACAATCCCCAGCAAGAGAATGATCGCCTGTAGGACAAAAGAAAACTCTCTGGATAATAGTTGAATATGTGCTATCGGTGATCCATCAATGCTTCTAATCAAAGTAGCGTTGTCTGGTGTGGGATAACCAAAACGATAAGGCGTGACCCCAATACTGTACACTTGTCCTGCTTGAGGCAGGATCGGTATTTTAAAATACACCTGAAGCAAATCCTGCCCGTCGGCTATCTCTTCTTTCTTTACATAATAGTCATACCGATGATCTCTTTTGACACAAGGTATCTGGTCAAATTCAGGATGTGATGGATCAACAATAGGTCCTGGTTTTGACCAAAAAATAAGGCTGTCTCTATGGTAGAGGTATATCGTAAATGGTTGTTGTCCTAATCTTTCAAGTTGATTAATCAGCTCATTTGAAAAAAGGCGATCTGTTTTCTGTGCTGATCGGATTTGGCTTATCCAATCGCCCTCCCGAAGTTGATCTACTGCCTCCACTTCCAGCATGTGGATATTATCCTCAATTTGCTGTGCGAAATGTGTCTTGTCATACGAAAGATGGTCAAAGCCCAGCAGGACAAGAAATGCGACGACACTTCCCGCGAACAGCAAGAGATACTTGTAAACATTGAGGTCTATTCGCATATATCACATAAAGATAATACTTAATAAATAATTAATTAATTATCATAGGT
>JBBKWA010000178.1:0-5740 GCA_037968695.1 Saprospiraceae bacterium | reverse complement strand
GCACCTTGCTTCAAAAGGACAGTGACCCCTGGAAACATGTGTATCGTACAATTTTCCTGGACATTACATCCATCTTCTATAATTATACCGCCAAAATCGCCTCTGATCGCTGCCCCGGGACCAACATAGACGTTTTTACCTATGACCACATTCCCGGTGACCGAGGCCATTGGGTGAACAAAAGAGGAAGGATCCACTACTGGCGTATATTCTTCAAAACGGTATATCATGATTTACAGCCTTTTAGCTCGTCAAAAGTACACAGTTCGATGATTTAAAGTTGGAAAGTATTTCAACACACATACTTAAGATGTTGATATTGAGCCTGTTAATAGCCTTATATCGACATTAACCTGCACCACTAGCTTGGATGTAAACCTATTTTGGTCAAATACCAGCTCTATACCTTTTCCCCTATGCCCAATGCTCATTAATTACTATTTTTACCCATTCATAAATAATTGACTTGGTGGCATCGATCCACAATATTAGCATCGAGGGCATCAATGGGAAAGAAATTAAGCTAAACCAATTTGAGGGTAAAAAGCTGCTGATTGTGAATGTTGCTTCAGCATGTGGATTCACCTCACAATATGAGCAGTTAGAAGAATTGTACAGACATTTTAAAGATCGATTGTTGATTTTAGGATGTCCATGCAATGATTTTGGCCAGCAGGAACCTGGCACGGAAGAGGAGATTATTTCCTTTTGCAAGACCACGTTTGATGTTACTTTTCCATTGACTAAAAGAATAAATATTCTGACTGAACCTGTTCATCCACTATATGCCTGGTTGACAGACAAGACGAAGAATGAGGTGATGGACAGTGAGGTAAAATGGAATTTTCAAAAATATGCAGTAGGCCCGAAAGGAGACTTGCAGCGTATGTTTAAGTCACAAACCTCACCTCTCGATGAATCAATATTAAGTTGGGTAGATTCCGCCTGATCACCATCAGGTATGGCGCTATTAGATAATTTTGGCCAGCCGGCAATTCGGCAACAATTGGATGCTATTCTTTCCGGGAATAGACTTCCTCATGCCATCCTGTTTTATGGTGAACCCGGTTCAGGTATTTTGCCTGGTGCACTTTCCCTGGCGAATGATATTCTATGCACTTCACCAGTTGATAGTAAAGCGTGTAGAAATTGTGCTTCATGTCATCGGGCAAGTAAGTACATTCATCCCGATCTTCATTTTCTTCTCCCGCTCGCTGGTGCTAAATCTTTAAGTACCGCTTTTTATGAACCTTGGCGGGAAGCAATCGCCACAAATCCATGGCTGAATGTTTTTCAATGGACCCAGTTTTGTGACGTTGAGGGCAAGCAAGTGGATATTCATAAAGAGGATGTCCAGCACATAACCAGTGATCTTAGCCTTCAAGCATTTGAAGGAGGTAATAAAGTGATCATTATTTGGATGGCTCAGTTTTTGGCCAGAGAAGGGAATCGATTGCTCAAATTAATTGAAGAGCCACCCGATCAAACTTACTTTATCCTCATTAGTAATCAGCGGGAAAGATTGTTGCCAACTATTCGATCAAGGTGTATGCAACTCTATTTTCCGCCAATGGAGCAGCAGGAAATATTAAAACTTTTGACGGAAGAATATGCTGTTAATCCAGATGCTGCTGAGGTGATCGCCAAACAATCTGTACATGATATGGGGCGGGCGTTGACCCTCGCCAATAACACCTTGATGGATTTTAAGGATGAAATGGCAGATTGGTTCAGGGCCGTCATCAGTAGAAAAGGAAAAGAGATGACGCTATGGTCAGACAAAATGGGAAAGCAGGATAAAGAGGAGCAAAAACAGTTTGCCCTATATGCTATCGCATTTGTGCGCAATATACTTTGGGCTTTTTCCAATAGTAACCATGATAAAGTAGAAGTCGAAGGCGCAGAGATGATCAAATATCTCCATGATCATTATGATCCTGAAGTATGGCATCACATTAGCAAGGGATTAGAATCAGGTCATGAGAAAATAGCCAGAAATGCGAATACAAAGCTTTTATGGCTTTCTTTATCGATTACAATTAAAAATCAATTAATGGCTTATCGCCTTCAACATATAAACTCTTAATCTATGGCTTGTGCAACCTGCCAAAGCGGCTCAGGAACACCCGGAGGGTGTCAGGATAATGGTCATTGTGCCACCGGTGGCTGCAATAAAATGAATACCTACGACTGGTTAGCAAAATATGAATTTGAAGATCCGACAGGAACTGATATTGTAGAGGTCAGTTTTAAAAAAGGAGCTCGCAAAGAATTTTATCGAAACCATAAAAACAACCCCGCGCTAACAAGAGAGATGGTCGTCGTCGATACCGGAACGGGTTTTGATGTGGGGATTATTTCGCTGACCGGAGAATTGGTTCGCATGCAAATGAAGAAAAAGCGTGTGAAAGAATTGACAGTGACAAACCCAGTCGTTCGGGTGGCAAATGATAGGGATATTGATCGATTAAATGAAGTCAGGTCAATTGAGAATCAAGCGATGGTCCGTGGTAGAGCGATCGTGGTTTCCATGGGACTTGATATGAAAATTTGCGATGTCGAATATCGCGGGGATGGTCGAAAAGCGACATTCTATTATACAGCCGAAGGCAGGGTTGATTTTCGCGAATTAGTAAGAACATATGCCAAGGAGTTTCAGGTTAAAATTGAAATGCGGCAAATTGGCGCTCGTCAGGAATCTGCAAGAATTGGTGGTATTGGAACCTGCGGCCGGGAGTTATGCTGTTCTACATGGCTGACAGATTTTAAATCTGTCAATACACATTCGGCGAGGTATCAGAATCTATCGATAAACCAAACAAAACTATCAGGGCAATGTGGCCGACTCAAGTGCTGCTTAAATTATGAATTAGACACTTATTTGGATGCGCTGAAAGAATTTCCAAAAGATGTAGATCTTTTGAAATATAGGGGTGGAAATACCTTGCTGATCAAGACAGATATATTTAAACGATTACTTTATTATAGCGTTCAGGTAGAGAAAGGTCGCAACACTATTATAGCATTGTCCCTGGACAGAGTGAAGGAGATCAAAGCAATGAACCTAAAGGGGGAATTGCCCGATCAATTACAGGATCCTAATCTTGTTGTTGAGGAAGCAGAGCTCGATTTTGCTGATGTGACAGGCGTTATAGAATTGCCTGATGTTAAGAAAAAGAAGGGAAGAAATAAACGTAAATCCGGTAACCGTTCCAATAACCCCAAAGGCTCAGGACAAGGACAGCAAAGACGTGATCGACCAAAGAACGAAGGCCAGAAAGCCAAAGGGGGTCAAAAGCAAGGAGGGGATCAAAAAACTGGAACCGATCAGCAACCTAAAGGTGAGCGGAATCAAAACCAGGGACAAGAGGGTGATAAATCCTCATCCGGAGAGCAACCCAGAAAACAAGGGAACAGACAGAATAGAAACCGAAATAAAAATAGAAACAAAGGTCCTCGTCCAAATGGAGGAGATAAGCCTACGCCGAATAATCCACAATCATGAAGTATGATTTGATCGTAATTGGCTCTGGTCCCGGAGGATATGTGGCGGCTATTCGCGCAGCTCAACTAGGGATGAAAACCGCCATTATTGAAAAGTATAATACCCTTGGTGGAACTTGCCTGAATGTCGGTTGTATTCCATCCAAAGCACTGCTTGATTCTTCAGAACATTACCACCAGCTCAATCATACTTTTGAGGAGCATGGAATTAAAGCGCAGAAAGTTTCGCTTGACCTGAAGCAGATGGTTAGCCGGAAAGGCAAAGTAGTTGGACAGGTTTGTGATGGCGTAAAATTTTTAATGAAGAAAAATAAAATTGATGTCTACCATGGACATGGATCTTTTGCAGATGCAACGCATATTAAAATTGTTGCCGATGATGGAGCCGAATCTATTTTAGAAACAAGTAAGACCATTATTGCCACTGGTTCAAAACCGGTTACACCGGCAGCAATGGGATATGACAAAAATCGAGTGATCACTTCTACTGAAGCACTTAATATTGCTTCTTTGCCAAAACACATGGTCATCATCGGGGCTGGTGTAATTGGCCTTGAACTCGGTTCTGTATTTGCGCGATTAGGAACAACTGTCGAGGTCGTTGAATACATGGATAAGATTCTTCCGGGAATGGATAAGGATTGCGGCAGAGAACTCACCAGGTCTTTGAAGAAACTTGGTATGACTTTCCATCTCAGCCATGAAGTGCTTTCAGTGAAAGGAAGTAAGGCTAAAGCCAAGGTGGAGATGAAAGCAAGAGGCGGAGATGAAATTAAAATAATAGATACAGATTACTGTTTGATTGCGATCGGTCGTCGCCCATATACCGACAAACTTGGCCTTGAGAATACCAATGTCAAACTGGATGATCGGGGCAAAATTGTTGTTGATAATCATTTGATGACCGGTGAGCCCGGCGTATATGCCATTGGTGACGTGATTCAGGGAGCAATGCTTGCTCATAAAGCTGAAGAAGAAGGAATCTTTGTTGCAGAAACCTTAGCCGGACAGAAACCTCATGTGGATTATAATTTGATCCCCGGGGTCGTTTATACATGGCCGGAAGTGGCAGCCGTTGGGAAAACAGAAGAGATGCTCAAAGAAGCCGGAATAGAATACAAGGTTGGAAAGTTTCCTATGAGAGCATTAGGAAGGTCTCAGGCGAGTGGCGATACAGAGGGCTTTGTAAAAGTGATCGCAGATAAGTCCACAGATGAAATTTTAGGTGTGCATATGTTTGCTGCTCGTGCTGCGGACATGATTATGGAAGCTGTATCACTTATGGAATTCAGAGCTTCAGCAGAAGATATGGCGAGGATTTCCCACCCACACCCGACCTATACAGAAGCTATCAAGGAAGCAGCTTTAGCCGCTACGGACAACAGACCTTTGCATTCATAAAGTGTTAAACTTGACGCTTACAGTTATTCTCCTGAAATAATAATAACTATTTCTCCCTTTACTTTTTCAGGATGCAGGCCAAACCATTCAATCAGTTCAGGGGCATTGCCGAAATGGTATTGTTCGTGAATTTTAGACAATTCGCGAACCACACATATTCTTCTTTCTTGACCAATGAAAGTATTTATTTCCTCAAGGCATTTTAAAAGCCGGTATGGGGATTCATACATTACAATTGTATGGGGAAATGAAGCAAGGAACTTCCAGCGTGTCTGCCGGCCTTTTTTATGTGGTAGAAATCCTTCAAAGAAAAAACGGTCACAAGGAAAACCTGATCCAACAATAGCAGTTACAAATGCAGTTGGTCCCGGCAGCACAGTAACTTCTTGCTCAGCTTCCCGGCATGCACGAACCAACATAAATCCTGGGTCAGATATTCCGGGCATTCCGGCATCCGATACTAATGCAATTTTACCTCCATCGGATAAGCGCTGGATAATGTCATCTGTAGCTTGATGTTCGTTGTGTGCATGATAGGCTTTCAGCGATGTATGAATCTCATACCTTTTTAAAAGCCGTTTCGTAACCCTTGTGTCTTCAGCTAATATCAAATCAACTTCAGACAATACTTCCAAAGCTCTGTGGGTGATATCACCCAGATTGCCAATGGGCGTGGGGACGATATAAAGCATGCTTATGCCGACTTGATCTCAAAAGAATAGGACTCCATGATCATATTGGCCAAAAACTTCTTACATGCCTGATCTACTAAATCGTTTGCCGCAGCTTCATCAGCAGCGTCAAGTGTGATTTCTATACGTTTGCCTATGCGTAC
>JBBKWA010000177.1:0-2950 GCA_037968695.1 Saprospiraceae bacterium | reverse complement strand
CAGAGATAGAACAGTTTATTTATTCCATTACTGTTTGCTTTTATAAACTCTTTGGTGATTTGTCCGTCTGCATATCCTTCCACTTTTTCTTCGGATAGAATGTTGTAGAAATTATCGCCTAATAGTTTTTTAAATTCTCCTTCCAGGATAATATCATTCCTTGTTTTGTTGGCAAAAATGAGCCTGTTATTTCCAATTTCTTCTTTCGATTCAAGATCCCTGAGAATAGAGATAAAGGGAGTAACTCCCGCACCTCCTGCTATAAATACACCTTCACCTTTGTAGCTGATTGCACCAAACACCTCATGTAAAATGAGCTCATCGTTTGTTTTTAAATGGAGTAATTCGTTTGTCACACCTTTGTGCGAGGGGTATGTTTTTATAATAAACTCAAGATGATTTTCCTTAGGCAGACTGGTGAAAGTGAACGGACTTTTTTTATCTCTCCAACCATTTTTGTTAATGGAAATCTCTGTGGCCTGACCGGGGATGAAGACGTAATTTTGAGGTTTTACTGTCACAATCTTCAACACATCATGAGTGACCTTGTCTATTGATTCTATTTTTACAACATGCTGTTTCATTTTCTTCTTCTTAATTTTACAAAATAGAGGATGATTGCAATGACAAGGATGGGTATAATCCATATTCCCCATCCCATTCCCATACCCCAATTCCAGGTGCTATCGCGCATGATATTAGTTGGTTTTAGTCGCTAATAAATTCATTTTCAATATCTTGTTGCGCATCCGTAATCTTTCACTTAATGATTACTCAATCGTCCCATTATGGTGTTTAGTGATTTAGTCAACTTATCAAGTGCACCCGTAACGGCCTCATCAAGGGTGTCTGCCTGATCGGTAACTGCAATGGGTTGGCGACCCTCGACTCGGGCTTCAATCATACATCGCATGGCGTTTAATCCATTATTGTTACCATCTTCATCGCTAAGGTGAACCTCGATACGTGTAATCTGATCACTATACCTGCTTAGTTCATCTTCTATTTGCGCGATGTAGGAAGCCGTAAACTCCTCGGTTCCGTTGATGTTTTTGTCTGTGTTAAATTGAATAATCATGTTTTTTTATTTTAGTAATGATGACTATGAATTAGTAACGGAATATGGCTGCAATTCCTGTTTGCGAGGGCATTTGCTCTTTGGGCATGATCACGACCGTACCGCCCATTTTTTGGACCAATTCACCTAAATCATCTAGTTGATCGTCTAATATTGGTTGCGTTGAATCAGCCATTTCATACGTGCCTGTTTCTTTATTTCTTAACCTGTCGGCAATGACCCGTTGTGATTCCAAAAGAATCGTTTCTACTCTGCCGGATTCCGCGGCTTCCAGCACCTCATCCATGCTGTCGCTACCTAAGCCTTTGGACTTTACCTGATTGAATTTTTCTGCTAGTGTCTCTAGTTTTTTTAGATATACCGGTTTCATCACTTCCCACGAAAGTTCCGTCAGCTTTTCTATTGAAACAGATTCGGGATTGATATCAATTCCTTTCGGCAGCATGAATGGATTTTTATCTACCTCCTTATAAAGAAAATGATGTTCGGGCAAGGTGGCGAGGATCAAGGGTATCCCTTCAGGGTTTGAGTAACGCTCATAAACAGCATTGGATACCACACGAAAAAACCGTTCCGCATCATTGTCTACTTCCTCTTTTTTACCGCCTTGTCCGTGATGCATGTTTGCGCTATGGCCACTTACACCACCATAAGAGGCTACGGTAGAATGTTTCTCCGTCAATTCCTTGCCCAGTGCTGCTTCCATTGTTTTTGGAAAATCATCGGGAAGATCGATTTTATGGAGTGAATACCTATTGCCTTCATAAAAATGGATGGCATCCAGGGTTAGGGCCAGCACATGATAGCGATCTGTCGACTGCAGAATATTCCGCAGCGGTTTGGTGTGGAAGCTGTCGGCTACCATCACCAGAGCTTCAACAGGTAGCTGCATGCGAATCACTTCGAAATGTTCGGAAGAACCCAACACCGCAAGGCCATTGCTCGCATGATTCCAATATTCATGATCCATGGCAAGTGCTTCAAAAGGTGCTACTAACTTGTCAATGTCGGCAGAAGGATATTTTTCAGTTACCGACTCCCTGACTTGCTTGAGTAAATTTTTGTATCGAATAATATCCTGCTTATTTTCAGGATGCGTCCGATGGGTGGGCATGTATAGGGAGATGCATGGTGCTTCTGTAGCAGATAGCAGTTTATTAAGTACTTCTTGTGTGACTGATTGTATTGACATCTTATTGGTATTTATTGTGAGGTGATTGTTAAAATGAGACTCCATCATGCATTTGTTTGCTGTTATTGCACTTTAGGCTCCTTACAAAGTTTTATTAATTAATCCGGGTTAAAACGGATCATTCAGATCACTAACCCGAATGAGTTTTTTATTGATAAACTCCTGAATTCCCAACTCAGAGAGTTCCCGGCCGAAGCCTGAACGTTTTGTCCTACCAAAAGGAAGATAGGCTTGTGTCCAGGTAGGGTGGTTGATAAAGACTTCTTCTACGCGACCTGAAAAAGAATGTCCCTAACACAAGTACCAGTACAAATATGAAAGCCCACCAGCCAAGGTGCATTCCCATATATCCATTGTACATCATAGCTATTGATATTTTATTTAATGAAATTATTATTGATGTTATCAGTTTAATTGTGATCCATTTCCTTCGTCTTCATACCCTTATCTTTCTCTTTCATCTTCTGCATCATCTTTGCTTTCATTTCAGGATTCTCCATCATTTTTTCCATCATCTCTTCCATCATCGCAGGGTTTTCTTTCATTTTTTGCATCATTTTTTCTTTCATTTCCCCTTGCATCTCTTTGTTTTCATGCATTTTCTGCATCAATATCTTTCTTCCTTCGGGGCTTCCCAGCATTTTATCGAGCATCTTCGTCTGCATTTTTTCTTTCATTTC
>JBBKWA010000176.1:0-8863 GCA_037968695.1 Saprospiraceae bacterium | reverse complement strand
AGTATAAACTTTAGGCTCTTTTGTTTCAACAGATTTATTTTTCTGTACGTTACAAGAAGTAAATAGAAGTAAAGTTAACGTGGACAGAAGAAATTTCATTTTTACGTTTTTTTAGGTTGCAGCTAACGCCAAAGGCTACACGCAGTCAGGACTCGTGAGCAAAATTGAATACCCAGGTAGTTTGTCTCCAAATTTACGTTTTCATTTTCAATGTTAATAACCCTGATTGTGAGTAGCTAATGTTAGCGTTTCGTTGGTTTTGTTTTCAATATAAACTTAGCAATCCCTCCACTGAGGTAAACGTGATTCCACCACCGCACGCTCAGGTGTTTGAGAAGCATTTTTTCCAGTCAATTGTTTCGATTCATCTTCCACATTTTGGTTTACATGTACAAATCATTTCAAACTTATCTGGTGCAGGTCTTTCATTACGCGGACCAACAGCCGGATTACCTCTATCCTTTCTCTGGCTTCCTGTAAGACTTGCTTCTTGTCTGTTCTGCTATTGGCCCTGAATATCAAGGTCAGCAACTCAATGGTTTCTTTCTTCAGGCTTTCCCCAATTGTATATTTATATTCTTTGCTGAATTCTGCGGTGAAACTGAATTATTCTAGCAATAGATCATAGCTCGCCTTATGTACGGGCAGTTCCTGATGTAAAGCCATTTAAAAAAAAATCAACCCCATCGGGGTAACTCGCCTAATAGTCTAATCCCTGAGGCACCGAACTGAATAGCCATATTGCTTACTACCGTAGTCTCTTAAAAGGTAGTCAATGACATTGTACAGGTCTCGGTACCAGGCGAAGCTTGTATTGAACGCTTTAGAGCCCCACCAGGAACCGCTGGCGCCAATGAGGTTGAATGTACCACTGCCGTTACGGTAGCCGCCTGGAAGGCATGCAAATCCGCAGCTGTTATTAGTACCTTGATCGTTACCTACAGCTCCTTCTGTTTCAGAACTCGTCCACTTAAATGTTGATGCCAGCGATTTCCCTATATCCACACCGCTTCCCCCATAGCCATAGCCATTGGCCGTAAGAAAATCGGATAATACTGTCAACTCTGCATCAGAGGGGACATGCCATCCAATTGGGCATACATTCAGACTATTCGTATCAGCAACAGTATAATAGTTGTACAAGGCACCATATATTTTCGCATTCAGCGTCGAATCATTAGCGTACCAGCAGTACCCCGGTGTCGTTAAAGCTGCCCATGTTGTGTTAACTACCACCTTAGGAATCAACGTCCCATCGTTGTACCGCGTCGTCCTCAGGTTCTGTGCCATCCATACCTGCGTGTCTATCTTTATGGTTTTGTAGACATTGTCTTCTATATCTATGACTACTCCATTAAGTCCGGCATCCAGCAAAATCTCAGCCATCTGATCGACATAATTTTTGGTCGCTGCATCCTGTGCAGCTAACGGATCTGTAACATTACTGATCTTACCGTTGACCCTGACATCTCCGTCTACTTCTAATTTGGCAGCAGGAGTAGCTGTTCCAATACCAACAGCACCTCCCATAATGGCTGTTCGCGTTTGGGCATATATGGTCAAATTGTCATCCAAATCTTCCTCGATATAGACATAATGCGCATCACCGAAGTTTAATCTGGCGCCATATCCATAGTCATCTGGTCCGATCAATCGCAATAATGTACTATCTGAAAGCGATTGTATCGTTAGTTTGTGTGTTGGGTCAACAATTCCAATTCCAACATTTTGAGCTATGCCCAATTGGCATAGAACTGTGATTAGGGCAAAAGCAAACATACCTCTGCCCGGGAGGCAGAAAAAAAAAGACTTCATAATCAGTAATTTCTTTGGTTAAAAAATGGAAAATCACACAAAAACGGAACCCAGAAACTGAGTTGAATTGAGGCATGTCAATGCAATATAACTTTTAATATGCCCTTCTTTAGATATGATTGTCTACATGGGGTGATTCTTAGAGAGAAGGTGGCTTTAGGGATGGACGCTAACGTTTTTGTATATGAAAAGTAGGCGATTACGAAGCACTAAACATTCGGTTAATCGCAAACTTTGATATGAGTCAAAAGCCGTGATTTCAACATTGTCTCGCCTATTTTTTATATACAATGTTAGCTGCTGCCTTTTATTCATTTTTCAATTGGGTTAGGTCGGTCAATTTCTCTCCGTCATATCTCCACAGATTTCCTTTTCTACCACCAAACCACATATTTCCTTTTTTGTCTACTATGATTGTTCTTATTGAAACTCCTGATAACGCTTCCAAGGGTGTGAATTCTCCATTTTCAAGATAGCATACGCCACCTCTATCACTTCCAAACCAGATTGTTCCGTCTTTAGTCTGGTAAATGACATCTACATTGTTACTACACAAACCATTACTTTCATTAAAATTCGTAAAGTTTTTTCCGTCAAACTTGTCCAATCCACCATTTCGATTTCCGTTTGTTCCTATCCATATATTTTCTTCTTCGTCTTGATAGAGATAGCGAACCATATTGTCACTTAATCCATTATTATTTTTAAAATCCTTAAATGTCTTTCCATCAAAACGAGTTATTCCACCATTACTCATAGAAGCAAACCATATCTCACCGTTTTCGTCCTGTATTATGCTTTGTATGACGTTGTGATGAAGACTGTCTTCATATTTTCTGCCTTTATCAGATAAAATATTCTCAAATGTCTTTCCGTCATATTTATAAGCACCGCCACCCGAAGTTCCAATCCAGAATGTCCCGTTTTTATCTTGGATAATTGAATTAGCTTGATTGGGGTTTACAGTTGGGTAGATGTTTTTGTACCATTCGCTACTTGTGTCAATATATGGAAGTGAAATTTGAGTAAATGTTTTTCCATCGTATTTGCACAAACCTTTATTGGTAGCTAGCCAAATTTGTTCTTTGTTATCTTCTATTATGCTCCATATTTGGTTAGTGCATAGTCCATTATTTTCATTAAAGTTTGAGAATTTCTCTCCATCATATTTATAAAGTCCTTCAGTTGATGTTCCAAACCATATGTTTCCATTTTTGTCTATCAAACTACTTGTAACAATGTCGGCATCAGTATAAACTTTAGGCTCTTTCGTTTCAACAGATTTATTTTTCTGTCCGTTACAAGAAGTAAATAGAAGTAAAGTTAACGTGGACAGAAGAAATTTCATTTTTACGTTTTTTTAGGTTGCAGCTAACGTTCCGGGCTATCCGACGGCAGTCCCGATAGCTATCGGGATGTCGAAAGTCTGTGCCTGGGTGTTTCTCTTTAAAGTTAATATTTTCATTTTCTATGATTAAAGCCCTGCTGGCGCGGTAGCTATTGTTGGCTGCAGTATTTTATTCTAGTGTTATTGTAATTGAATCATTTTTTATAATGCAGGATGTTTTCGTGCTCCTAGTAATAAAGTGGTTAGAGAAATTTTTATCCGATCTTTTTATACCCCAATGGACATTTAACATTGGAATGCCGTATTCATCCACTTCAACTGTTTTCCATTTTGAGTTGAAATGTTTTATTACACCATGATTTGGTATTGGGCCACTTGTTTTGAAATCAAAAGTATTTTCCTCATAGTAATGTGGAGGCTCAAGTGAATAGTAAATTGTATCTGTTGATAATAAAGGTTTATTAATGAAATCTAAATAAATATCTAAGTTGATAGAATCTCCTAGATGCAAATTTAAGTTTTCCATACTTTTCTGGTTAGGTATGATATACTCAATGGAGTCTTCTTCAATTATTAATTTTGTCAAATCGATACCAAATAAATAAGCGCCATTAAACGTCCAATCTAGTCCTCGCCTTACTAGCTTGTAGGTGAAGCTGAAATTTCCATTTGTATCAGTATGAGTAGTTCCTAATAAATAATTGTATTCGCGAGATATATAAAAATCAATCGTTTTTAATGATCCATCCTCACCTTGACAGGTAGCATACATTCTGCCACTAATAGTATATTCAAACTCTTTAGGTGAAGTGTCAATGCCACAGCCTAAACATCCATCATTGTCATCTTATTGGCAGCTTACAACCAGAAAAATAAGGCTGAAGGTGATTAAGCTTATAAGATAATTCTTCATTTTACTTTTATTTTATTGCAGCCAACGTTCCGGGCTACCCGACGGCAGGATGGCTGCCGAAAGTCTGTGCCTGGGTGTTTTTCTTTAAAGTTAAGTTTTTCATTTTCTATGTTTTAATCCCTGCTGGTGCGGTAGGTATTGTTAGAGGCATTTTTATCACTACCTTATTTAGGCTTATCGACTGCTTCTGCTTCGACCTCCATACCAGTTGTGTGTTTATTTTTGCCCGATACTTTTAACTCGTATTCATCTGTAGAATTTAGAGAAAACAATTTAATAGCAACCCTATTTTTTGATACCCATGAGTAGCTTGCTTTGTCGAAGTGTTTATCTGATTCGACACTTGCTTTATGAGTTTTGACTTTCCCACCATGTTTAATATTGAATTGGATAACATAGTAGTCCTCATCATGCGTAACCAATATCTCATGTTCTTTGGTAATCGTATTGGTTGTTTTTTGTTTTTCAATATCAACAGTGGATGTATATATCATTTCCTGACCTTTTAATGGCAAATACGTAATAATACCGAGGCTGAATAAAGCAATAAGTTTTTTCATGTTCTAAGAATTTAAAGTGAAATCGTATTAATCAGTAATTTAGATATAATTCAGATTTGTTTCAATTGCCTCTAACTTGTTTATACCCGCCACATCTCCTCCTTTATCTTCCCTCATCAGCCCGCTACCCGCTACTCACCCATCTCTTCAATTATGTATATATCCGTTTTGTAAACGCACACAAACGCATAATCTTTCCTTGCAAGGATCCACTTACAATCCAATATTCCCTATATAAATGTCTGGCTGATAGCTGGTTTATGTTTGGCGGTTTGCTAAAAATAAGGAAGATTAGCCAATTACTTTAGCATTCCACCCTGAAAATATCCGATGCGAATACCAGCCCAACAACCTGATAGTCTATCTCATAGAAATATGGGTAACCACTTTTTCTCCAGATGATTAAATTCGACTGCAACTCAGATGAGGGGAAGATTGAAATATCCCAGTATTTGCCGCAGGCCAGTTGCCAGCCATTCCTATGGTCCATCTATCAAAGCAATTCAAGTTAGATCTGCCTCTCCATTTTTCAAAAAAGCATAGGTTAGCCTATCCGTTTTACAATCGATGAATTTGCGCCGATTCAACTTACTATTTTGCCCAAAGAATGTATTCCTGAGGATTGCGTTCTGAAACTTTACGTGTTTAAACGTGCATCCTTCAAAAGAACCATCCTCGATGAAACCTTCACATGTAACTCCAACTCAAAATCGTCAGCAAGTTTTTGGCTTACCTCCTTTGAAGATTTGAATTCAGGTATTGTATTTAAATCTCTATTGCTAAACCAGGATTTGGTTGAGTTTTTGGCTTACACCGCAAGGAAATCATTAGAAAATAATTTCAAAACCAAAATCATTTATCGCCCGGCAACAATTTCCCCACCAGCATTCCTAGTTCATCAATTTGTTGTTGTTGAACATCAATTTGTTTCTGTAGTGCGTCAATCAATTGCTGCTGTTCCTGCATGCCTTTTACCAGAGGCACGACAAACTGACTATAGGACAGGGAGTAATAGTCATTGTCGCTTTCAGGCTTATGTAAGCCGTTAAAATCATACCCGGCTTCGATGGCAGATTCTTCTACCTCCTGAGCGATGAAACCACTTTGACGGATCATGATGGAAGGGCCGAAATCAATAATATCAGAATCTGTCCGTTGGTCGGCGGGCATTCCTTTTCTTGTATACGCATCGAATTTTTTAGTGTCAAAATTATAGACGACAGGTCGCAGTGTTTTTATAAATGATAATCCCTTCACGTCCGTTTCGCTAATATTATTTTTAAATCGACCATCGGAAGGAAAGGTATACGCAACCTGGCCTTCAATAACCGAGACCGCAGCATTGCCCAACCTGATCTTATTACTGGCCGATACAACTGCACCGGATCCTATGGCCGTGGCGTTGGTTAATGCACCTGAAGACACATTAGAGTTTGCGCCAATAGAGGTGTTATTGCTACCCGTGGAATTACTAACCAGCGAGCCATTCCCTACAGCCGTATTGTTGCTTCCGTTGTTGTTTAAAAGTGCTGCATTGCCAAAGGCTGTATTACGGATGCCCGTGGTATTTATCTTTAATGCATTACCCATTGCCGTATTTTCAAAGCCACCAAGGTTGTTTAGTAATGACTGGTATCCAACGGCTGTGTTATACCCTCCGCCAGTAATGTTGTTAAGCGCCAGATTTCCTATTGCAGTATTGGTGTTGATTGCATTTGCTCCTTTTCCCACTGTCAAGCCATTTATAACGACATCATTGACTATCGTTTTGTTGCCTCCTACCGTTTGATCCGTTGTCAAATCAACAAATGCATCCGCTCCATTTTCCCAACTACCTATACCGGATGCATCAGAGATGAGCAATTTACCCAATTCCGGAGTACCTGCTGTAACCTGAATGCCTCCAGTCACCAGTGTAGCAGTGGTGCCTGTCCCCACGTTTACTGTTGTAACAGCTTCATCGCCAAGTTGTATCGTATTACTTGCTGTTACCATCGCACCGGCGCCGATGGCAGAAGCATTTATTAAATTCCCGCTGGATACATTTGCTCCTGAGCCGATAGCCGTATTATAGGTTCCTGTTGAATTCGTAAAAAGGGCGCTTACCCCAATCGCGGTGTTATAACTTCCGGTATCGTTGTTATATAGAGAACCCCGGCCGTTCGCCGTGTTAAAATCTCCGGAACTATTGATGACAAGCGATTCCATTCCGTAACCAGTATTCCAGCTTCCTGTCCCGTTGCTTAAAAGCGTATTTGCACCGGTACCGGTGTTACCACTTCCCGTGGAATTGGATTCAAGCGTTTGAAAACCATTGGCCGTGTTGGAAGACCCTGAAGTATTGTAATAAAGGGCATGTTGACCAATGGCGGTGTTACTTTCCCCGTCAGTATTCAATAATAATGCGTCAGTTCCAATAGCTGTATTATTTGCTCCTGTCGTTACTTGACCTGCCCGGTAACCAAAAAATGTATTGGCTAAAACATGATCTATCCTTCCTGCCATATTATTATTGACCTTGAAAGTCAAAGGCACATCGTCTGTGGTACCGATAAAATGGGCACCATCTATAGTGCCGGCATTACCGTTAAGTGACCATACCGTTTCACCATCCGCAATGGGTATCCAGGCGCCGGTTCTGAAAAAATAAAAACCAACCATCTCATCGATCTGATACACCAGCAATCCTTCTGCTGGTGTGGCAATGACGATACGTTGTGCGGCGGTCATCCTAGGTATTAATAAACCTGTTTCTGTGGAGTTTACATCGAGTATGGCCGATGGATCCGGAGTCAATGTGCCGATTCCTACATTTTGGGCAGAACCCATTTGCCAAAGAATCATCATAAAAAGAAAAGCAAAGCTACCCTTTGCAGGGAGCGAGAGGAGAAAAGAGTTCATTAGGTGTAATTATTGGGTGATAAAATGGAAACAACACCAGAATCGAACTCTACAATCTAGCAAAATTGAGGTATTTTAATAGGTTGTGGCAAATTACAAATTTTATATCATAAGATGACCCTTATTTCGGGAACTTTCTATAAATCTCCTTCCGATCAGCGATGATTATAAGTCGAATTACAGAATTACTAGTTCGCTCAAATCCCAACCTATGGTTCCCGAGTTTCACTCTGTAATAGCGCTTAAAGCCAGCTAATTTCCTTACGTTTTGTATTTGATCTATTGACTCTGCTGATTCCATTTTAAGAATCACTTTTTCAATTCTTTTCAGCAGTGTTTTATCGTTGATTTTGGACAGCCATTTTTCGAAGGATTTATCGAACTCAACTGTCATCTTGAGGCAAGTTTCTTAAAGATGGCGGCTCTGCTCGTGTTTTTGCCAGTCTTTTCTTTTTCCATCAGGGTTCCAAGCACAATATCTTCATATTGCTCCTCATCAATTTGGGTTACACTTCCACCCAATTTTTCAGCGAGATCTTTGAGAATCTTACTACTTTCATTATCAGCCTTAATAACGATGGCGCCCATATTACTTCTTTTTACCAAAGATAAGGATTTAGCGGTTATGATGATTTGCGGAATCCATTGGCTCCAACGTTCCGGGCTACCCGACGGCAGGATGGCTGCCGAAAGTCTGTGCCTGGGAGTTTTTCTTTAAAGTTAAGGTTTTCATTTTCTATGATTAAGACCCTGCTGTTGCGGTAGGTATTGTTAGCAAGCGTGTTTTATTTTTCTTTCAGTTCTTTCGATATATTTTTATACTGATAAGAGGAATACAATCTCATTATTATTCCGAATGCAATCCCAGAGATGGTATAGCTTATGATTTCGGATATTATTTTCTCAGAAGAAATTGCTGATAAGTCTTTTCTGTTTTCAAATAGTAGTAAAATGGCACCTATGATAAGCCATATGATTACTGAGCCCAATAAGTACATTACAATAGGACTATCTATTTCACTCTTATGCCATTTTAAATTCTTCCTAAGTTTTTGTTCATTTCTCATGATTCATGTTTGCTAACGTCAATGATATACTGCGTCACGACCCTTCGCTAAGATATCTAATTTCGATTTACCGAAAGTAGAAACTTTTGCTCAAATCCGAAGTTTAAATCGAGTAGGTCGTGATGCAATTATATCTAATGTTAGCATCGGTTGTTTCATCATCTTTGTCAGAGAAATACTTTCATAACCATCATGCTTTTTATTTATCTCAACGGAGACTTCTGATATCATATTCTTTCAGATCCGTACTGTGCAGAAG
>JBBKWA010000175.1:0-28705 GCA_037968695.1 Saprospiraceae bacterium | reverse complement strand
CATTATTATCTATCCTTCAAACAAATAGTTTGATTTTCCTATGCCATGATAAAATTCACGCAAAGACGCAAAGTTGTTTTTTCCCCCGCTGTATACGCCTTCGGCTAACAGCAGGGTCTCCCCCATATAACTACGTATATAGGGTAAACGCTTCGCTTCGATTTTCACTCTTCGTTTTTCGTTAACCGATAACCGTGAACCGTTCTACCTTTCCGCCTCCCGATCCATCGGGAGCCTTTCTTTCCTCCTGCATCCCAAAAATGAGCACAATCGCAATACTCATAAAAAAGAAAGTACCAAGCTTATCTGTCTCCACAGTATCATTGAGCGTGAGGATAAACAAATTGCAACATAAGGAAATCAATCCGGCCATCAACAATTGCCGCTTCGGGCCTATAGCCATTCGGTGATATAGTTGCTCACCATAGATCAATACAAAAACTAAAAGACCAAGGAAAATAAATAGTCCAATAAGCCCTTGTTCCACAGCCACCATTAAATAATAATTATGCATACCCGAGTGCTCCGGGTTATCACTCACATACGTCGTAAAGTGTCTGTCCACATAGCTATGATACGTACTATAAAAACTTGAGGGGCCATAACCCATCAATGGTTTTTCTTTGACCATATAATACCCTGCGACCCAACGATAGAATCGCTCCACCGTAGAGATGTCTTCCATATTATAGGTGGCCGTAACAAGGTCATCAAAGTTTCTATGCGTCACCGCCTTTTCAAAATTTGGAGCATGCTTGATATAGTTGTTGTCATAAGTCAGATATCCCACCAGCAACACCCCTCCCGCCAAAGCCAAAGGAATGGCCACGCGCATCAGCTTATACCGAATGACAAAATAACTTCCTATAGCCAGAGGAACACTAACCCATGCCGCCCGGGTATAAGAGAAATATATGCCTACCAGCATTAGAACCAAGCCGAAGACTATAAATCTTTTGATCCACTTGCTTTCAAACCAATTGCGCATAAACCAAAAGAATGGGAGGAGAATACCCAGACTACAAGCATAGTCCACATGATTTCTATAGAGAGGAACAACCGCATTGTTGATTGTAGAAAAAGTAAAACCATACTGACTGTGCCGTACCAGAATAATGATAATCGTGATGACCAATGGGATCATTATGACCAGTCCCCAGGTTTTGAAATCTTTGATATCCTTGAACAGCAACAAAGGAATAATGATGAAACAGACCAGATACCAGGATTTGGCCAGCGTATACTTCAAAGATATCATCGGTTCTACTGAAGTAACAGAGGTAATGATAATCCAAAAGAAATGGATAAGAAGTAGGATGAAAACAGGATGAAAAACAAAGCGGAAATTTAATTTCCGGTGATTGATGAAGAGATATATTGGGAGCAAGAAACAAGAAAGCCACATTAGTGGCTCTGCCGGAAAATCGGTTGACAGCCCCCCCGGCAAGTCTACTTCAATAGCAAAAGGAATAGTCGCCCAAATGGCCAGGTATACCAGCCTAAAATCCTTAATTCCCCAGACCAGCGCTACCAGTCCTATAGGTAGAATCAAAAAAAACGCTTCATCTAGAAACATAAAAGCTGCCAAACCGAAGAGCAATAGCGTGACTAACCCTGCAAACAGAGCCCCTTTGTGCCTAAAACGAGAAAATAGATGGTTATCAATGGTTGACATCAGCCCAAAGATATAGGATGCCCGTTAATATGCCCTGTATAGATCATCATGTGCTTGCAGCAAGAAAACTCTATTTTTGCATTCCAACACTAATTTGAGGATACGTGCTAGAATTATTCAAAAAGAATCACCTGTTAAATAGTCTGCTGCTATTGCCGTACGCATTGGTCATCAGAAGCGTGGTGATTATTTTTCCGGATGCCCGCATTGCCGGTGAATCTTTTGGAAGTTGGGGAGGAGATTTTGTCCAACTGTCCCACAGTTGGGGCGGAGAGGAGTATTTGGTTTCCACCTTTTTGGTCTTTATTCAAGCAGTCATGATCAACAGGCTTTTTATAAAGCAGAGCATGATCGGTGAAATCAATCTGTTCCCGGGCTTATGTTACATCTTACTGACAGCCATTCATCCATCATTTATTGGTATTTCCTCGCTTTTACTTGCAAATACGACATTGCTGATAGCCTTAGCATACCTTTTTGATGTACTGAAAAAGGAAAAACAAGAAGAAACAAGATTTTTGGCCGGTTGGTGGCTGGCAGTTTCGGGTCTTTTGTATTCTCCTTATTTCGTGCTGCTGTTTTTTGGCTTGATTTCAATGAGCATGCTCAAGACCCTTAAAGCAAAAGATATTTTTCAGTTTGTCACCGGCTACATTAGCCCTTTCGTAATTGGCTGGATGCTTCGGGTGGTCGTCACCGGGGATATAAACCCGGTAATGATTGACATGTTTGCCTCCTTTGGGCTTCCTGAGATTGAACTATTATATCAAGTACCAGATATTATTACGCTTTCCATTATCGGATTGCTCATACTTATTTCCTTGTTGGGATATACCCAAATCATCGCACGTAAAAACATTCATGCCCAAAAGAAAATTGATACGATGTATACGATGGTTTTCTTTTGCATCCCCATGGCATTTTTCTTACCTGAAATGACAGTTCAATACCTTATGGTACTTTCTATTCCCTTTGCCCTGTTTATGGCTATCCTTTTGCGTAATATCCGGCATCCGGCAATTTCAGAATCTTTACACTTTATTCTATTTGTAGCTGCTCTTTTAACGCAGTTTTTATTGCTGATTTGAAAATAGGGATATATCAATAGGTCCCCTTTTGGCGTTACTTTTATTGTATGGTCACATCCCTATACACTGATCAGTGCTATTTCCGTAGTGTGTCATGAGCCAAATGACCTGGACCCATATCGCAGATGACGGCTCAAGACATCAGGTTGGCTTATTCCACGGGAATAAGACCGGTCATGTTCTGGTCTATTGTAATGCGCGCATTATCGTTATTGACTTTAATGTGTCTTCATCCAAGAATTATAGCTTTTTCATTAATGATCAACTCTTTGATCTGGCGATCGAAGAGCATGACGGCAAATTTTCCTACGGGTTTAAATCAGATCAAATCACGGATACCCCCTATAATCGCGCTAGAAGAAAGGATGAAAGGAAGCGTATAAAGCAGGTGTTTTTACTGGGCATTGGCTTTGTTCTGATGATTCTTTTAGTAATTTATTTTCTATTTGGTTTTAATGGCTAATTTTGCCCCCCCAATGGTAGAGCAATTAGACACACATATAGAATCCCTCATTTTTGTTGCCCAGCAACCTGTAAAGCGAGAAGATATCCGGTATAACCTTGAAAACGCACTTCAGGTTACAATAGATGAAACAAGTGTTAATGAGGCATTGGTGCGTCTTCAGGAGAAATATTGGGATGATGGCTTTGCGATTGAAATCGTAGAAGTGGCCGAAGGATTTCAGTTTGTGACCAAAGGGGCTTATCACCATATCGTGGGTTCTTTTCTTAAGCAACTGACAAAGAGAAGGTTATCGCGGGTGGCATTAGAGACTTTAGCGATTATAGCCTATAAACAACCTGTCTCTCGTTCGGAAATAGAACAAATAAGAGGTGTCAACGCAGACTATGCTATCGATAAGCTCCTGGAAAAGGAAATGATAGAAATATTTGGTCGGTCTACCGGTCCTGGCAAACCCTTGCTATACACCACCAGCGGGAAATTTATGGACTATTTTGGCTTGAAATCAATTGACGATCTACCCCAACTCAAAGAATTTCAGGTACCTGAAGAGGAAATTGGTGAACATTCTACGCTTGATGAGGTTGTTCCTATAGCAGAAACCTCCTCAAATCATGGTGTACCATCGGAAATTTTTCCTACTGACGAATCTGAATAAAATTAGCTTATGAGCAACACACTGGTCAATAAGATAGCGGCAAGTGGTCTCATTACACTCAAGCCAGAAGAGTGGGCCCCGACCGATCTCCCTGAAACTTTTGATCTTAAGGATTATTTGTTTATGGAGCAGATTCTAAAGGAAAAGGACTTCAGAGCATCTGTAAAAAGTCATGATTGGAATCAGTATCAAGGCAAAACGCTTTGTATCTTTTGCTCCGCTGACGCTATCATTCCCAGTTGGGCGTATATGCTGATCACCTCAATGGCAGCACCAATAGCAACGGAAGTGTTTTTTGGCTCTCCCGAGGAATGGATACGCAAACAACTTATACGCCACATCGAAAATTTAGATATTAGCCCATATACTGACCAACGCGTGATCATTAAAGGATGCAGCGATCGACTTAGTATGGGCCCGGATATTTATGTGGCCCTCACTGCAAGGCTCTTACCTGTCGTAAAATCGTTGATGTTTGGTGAACCTTGCTCTACTGTTCCGGTTTTTAAACGGCCTAATCCAGTCTTATAATTCCCTACCTTCATGCTGTGTATACGGCAGAAATAATTGCTTCATATTTTCCTAAAGGTTCTCACCTTCTTCCTGAACCGCAGGCTCAGATTCGGCATCTATGTATCGATAGCCGAAAAGCAGCCTGGCAACCCTTCAGTTTGTTTATTGCTTTAAAAGGTGCCCGTGCAGACGGACATCGGTATATTCATGCTGCCTGGAAACAAGGGATTAGAAATTTTCTTGTAACGGATAGTGTTGATTTGAAAGATATGCCTGAAGGCAACTATATCGTAGTGTCCAATGTCCTGGAAGCCTTTCATCTCATTGCTACGGAACATCGAAAATCTTTTACTGGAAAAGTTATTGCAATCATTGGCAGCAATGCCAAAACCTGGGTAAAAGAATGGTTGTACATGTTGATGTATCGGGACATGGCAGTATACCGGAGTCCGGGTAGCTATAACAGTCAGGTGGGCGTTCCCTTATCAGTCTGGAATATTCCGCTGGACTCGAGTTATGCAATAATCGAGGCGGGGTTATCAAGTCCGGGGGAGATGGCCAAGCTGCAAAAAATCATCCAGCCCGATGTAGTCGTCTTTACTCATTTTGGAGATGCGCATGATGAAGGATTTGATGGAAATCAAACTGCAAAACTCAATGAAAAATTGATCATGTGTGCAGACGCCTCATCAATTGTATTTCCTGGAGACCAAACGATTGTTTTTAATAGAATTCAACATTTATTTCCAGATAAGCAAAAGTTTACATGGAGCCTTAATGCCAAGGGGTTGGTTAATGGAGTGGTCACTGAAGTAGAAGATGAAACACAAGTAAAAATTGACATTCAAGGAAAAGAATACAACTACCAAATACCCTTTGCCGGAATTGTCCCTATTTCAAATAGCCTTGCATGTGTAACTACATTTGTGGCGCTGGGAATTCCTTTAGAAGGGAGGCTAAGCGGAATGGCTGATTTGCGCCCAATCGATATGCGGTTAAAGGCAGAGGACGGCATACAAGGTTGTGTCGTTATAAATGATAGTTATAGTCTTGATCTTGATTCCCTGCAGTATGCTCTTGAAAGCCTGGACATAGCAGGAAAATCTCAAAAGAAAACACTTATTCTTTCAGATCATGCCTCCGGGCGGCCAAGCATATACACGGATCTTGCACGGATGATTAATGGTGCTGGAGTAAATAAGCTGATATGCATAGGAACAGAGGTGAAAACGCTGGTGCTGCTAGTTTCCCCTGAAATTACAACGCACGTCTATCAGGATGTTGATGAATTCCTTAGGCAAGGGGCAATCGCAGAATTTCATAATGAAGTCATCTTACTCAAGGGGGCCAGGCGGTTCGGCTTTGAACGCATAGCTAGAAGATTAAGACTAAGATCACACAGTGCCGTACTCCATATTGATTTCGGTGCATTGGATCACAACCTTAGATATTTCTACAGGAAAATTAAGCCGGGCGTCAAAAAGATAGCTGTCGTCAAAGCGAATGCCTATGGCGCGGGTAGCATGGAAGTTTGTCGCTTTCTGTCATGGCAAAACGTGGATATGTTGGCCGTAGCAGTAACAGACGAAGGAGTAGCATTACGCGAAGCCGGCATATCCCTACCCATCATGGTATTAAACCCTGACCCGGATGCGATGGAGAGTATTCTCGACCATAACCTTGAGCCAGAGATCTATAATGCTTTTATCTTAAAAAAACTCATTGAATTATGTGCCTTCCATCAGCGTACAGCCGTAATTCATATTAAGCTAGATTCAGGCACCCATCGATTGGGATTTGCTCCGGATCAGGTGGCGAATTTAATCTCGATTTTAAAAGATCAATCCTGGGTACATATGGGAAGCATTTTTACCCATCTTTCGGGAAGTGATAATCCAATGTTTGATGATTTTACACACGAGCAAGTGAAGCGTTTTAAATCCTCTTACAAAGCGTTATCTGAAGGGTTGGGTTATGCCCCGCCACGTCATGTACTGAGCACTTCGGGCACCCTTAGATTTCCTGAGTATCAATTCGAATATGTTCGACTTGGCATTGGATTATACGGTGTAGGGCTTCCTGATCACAAAGAGCTGATGCCTGTCCACAGCTTAAAAGCCAGAATCCTTCACATCCAGCAAATTGAACCAGGAGAATCTGTAAGTTATTCCAGAAGTTTTATTACCGATAAACGGAGAACAATTGCGACGGTTAATCTAGGGTATGCTGATGGGCTTCCTCGCATCGCGGGAGATGTCGGGTGCTCATTTATGTTGCATGGGGCCCAGGCACGTATCATTGGAAGAGTTTGTATGGATATGACAATGATTGATGTATCCGATATTCCTGAAGCAACGATTGGTGATGAGGTCACGGTTTTTGATAAAACCCAATCCCTCGAAGATTTAGCGCTTGCCTGTAGTACCATTCCATATGAGATATTGACCCATCTCAATCCTCGGATAAGAAAGGTCTATGAGCATGGATAAACGACTCTAAATCCGGCATTTAATCTCAACTAAGCTGATGGAAGTGGGAGATACGGATGAGGGTGTGATAACAATTGATTGCGCTCCAAGCTGGCCATTTCCCGGATTTCCCTTGTCAGCCATGTTAATCAAGTGTTACAAAGGGCTTTATCACTAATTTTTTCCTTAAAATTATGATCCTTTCAATGGGTTACCCTGATTTATGGCTATTTTTGCGCCCTTAATTCGCTATAACTAAATATGCCCATGAGATTCTTTTCGATTTTAGTCTTTGCATCTATTCTATGCATTGGTAATATTTTTGGCCAATCCGATGACAAGGTTCTTTTTACTATTGATGGCAAATCAGTCCATGCATCAGAGTTTTCCTATATCTATGCTAAGAATAACCGGGACGACGCAGATTATTCAGAAGCAAGCCTAAGGGAATATCTGGATTTGTATACCAGATTCAAACTTAAGGTCAGTGAAGCTTACGCCATGCAATTGGACACTATTCCCCAGCTTCAGGAAGAGCTGGCTGGCTACCGAAAGCAATTAGCCAACAGTTATCTCACCGATAAAGAAATTACGGAGCGATTGGTTGATGAAGCTTTTGAACGGATGAAAAAAGATATCCATGTAGCGCATATCCTGGTAAAAACCAATCCTGCTGTAGAAAGCGATACGATCAAAGCCTTTGAAAAAATCCAGGCAACGTATCAGCGTCTGATCGCGGGGGAGTCATGGGATAAGGTGTCCAAAGAAGTATCAGAGGATGCCAACACGAGAAATTTTGGAGGAGATCTTGGTTTTGTTACGGCTATTCTGCCAAACGGTTTTTATTCGTTTGAAACAGCAGCTTATTCTACGGCTATAGGTTCGTTTTCAATGCCCATTAGATCTGATCTGGGTTATCATATTATAAAAGTTATTGGAGACAGGCCAGCCCGTGGAGAAATGGATATTTCCCATATTCTCCTAAGAGTAAAAAAGGATGGAAGTGATAAAGATGAAGTTAAAAGTAAGATAGATAAAATTCATACAGAACTTGATGAGGGCATGAGATTTGAGGTTGCCGCCAAAGAATACTCTGAGGATAAAGTGACGGGTGAACGAGGAGGAGGAATAGGTTCTATTCGCATCAATGAATATGAAGCTTCCTTTGAGAATGCGGTGTACGCCCTTTCCGAAGATGGAGATTATACCGAACCCGTTAGAACAACCTTAGGATGGCATATTGTCAAACGAGTGCGAATGCGTCCAGTGCTGAGTTTTGAAGCTTCCAGAAAAAAAATAGAAACCAATATTAGCCGGGATGAACGGATTACAGTGGCGCGCCTTTCCATGGTATCTCGTATTAAAAAGGAAGCAGGGTATTCACTGAATGAAAATGTGTACAATGATTTTGTAGCCAATGCCGGAGACAATCTCCAAACTTACAGATGGCAGATTCCAACCATAGAAACTGCCACGTTGGTTAAGCTTGCCGATGATCTGTATACCAATATCGACTTTGGGAAGTTTGTCCGAAGTAATGCTAAGACGCGAATGGGTATGGCGAGAGGCACGACCAACAAGGAGATATTAGATAAGGTGCTTGAAGAATTTGTCAATGAAAAAGCACTTTATTTTGAAGAAAAAAATCTTTCAAAAAAATACCCTGAATTCAAAGCATTAATGCGGGAGTATGAAGAAGGAATTTTGCTTTTCGAAGCTACCAAAATTAATGTTTGGGATAAAGCAAGTAAGGATACTGCTGGCCTGTCTGATTTTCATGCTTCCCACCGAATGGATTATTTATGGGATGAGCGCATCGAGATAGCAACGGTTACCTTAGATTCTGCGTCTCTCGATAAACTACCAACCATTAAAAAATGGGTAGAAAGCAAGCCTTTAGGAACTGTTTTAGAGAAAGCAGAGAAAAAGAAAATAAATATGCAGGTTACCAGGAGGATCTATCAGAAAGACGATACCCTTCCACAAGGTCTTTCATGGACACAAGGTGAAACGGCTGACCTTCCTGGAGGAACCGGATTTGTGAAAGTTGAAAAAATCATTCCGCCTACGCCGAAAAAATTAGAAGAAGCTATGGGGTATATCATTGCGGATTATCAAGATCAACTGGAGAAAGATTGGGTAGCGACCCTTCAGGTAAAGTATCCAATAAAGATTAATGAGGATGTGTTGATGAGTTTGGTTAAATAATTAGATACACATACGACAGCATGATAAGGGCTTTTCAGTACTATATAGCACTTGTTTTTCTTGTAACTACGGTGGCTTGTAAAAATGATACACATGTTGTTGATGACGGGCCAGAGCCTGTGTTACTGGCTCAGGTGTTTAATTACAAACTGTATTTTAGTGATATCAAGGACCTGATTCAAGGGCATGACAACGCCAGAGACAGTACACAACAAGTGCGGACCCTGACGGAGCACTGGGTGAGAGACAGATTGATTCTGGTAGAAGCAGAGAAAAAATTTCCGAAAGAAGCAAATATGAAAAAACTGTTGGAAGACTACCGACAGTCGCTGCTCCGTCATTTTTTTGAACAGCGAACACTTGAAGAGCAACTCGATACAGTCATAACTGAAGCTAATCTGCTGGAATATTATGAGGCCAATAAGCATTTGCACAAATTACAATCAGGGATCTTAAGAGGATATTATTTTAAGATAATAAAACCGGTTTCAAAGAATGATAAGTTTTTGAAACTTTGGCCGACTTTTCCGGTGAAGAATTTTCAGGAGGTGTTAAGTTATGTGGAAAAACATGGCGTAACAAATTGGTCCGATTCCACCGAATGGCATGAAATGAAGATGGTCATTCAACTATTTCCCGGACAAACACTTTCTTCGGGAGCTATTCGTTCTAATCAGGGAATAGTTCGAGAAGATCGTAAATATATTTATTTGTTGTATCCATTGGAAGTATTTCACGAAAATGATATCGCACCACTAGCTAAAATTCGAGAGCATGCAGCAAGATTTATTCTTCATCAGCGTGAGCTTGAATTGCTTGAAAAGATAAAAAAGGAAATTTACGATCGGGACATACAAAATGAACGGGTCAAAATCTATATTGAATGAATACAATGAGTAAATTATTTTTACTAACCATCGGTGTTTGTTTTGCATCGGGCAACCTTTTTGCACAGGATACGATCATCCTGGACAAGATTGTCGCCAAGATTGGTAGTGAAGTCATTTTCCATTCCGATGTGGAAGAGCAGATGGCAATGGCGAGAGAGCGCAAGGGGAGTCCCGGCTTAGCTGAACAATGTCTGATTTTGGAAAGCCTAATGGCGCAGGCGATGCTTGTTCATTATGCTAAAATTGATAGCGTAAAAGTCACGGATGGAGAAGTGGATGGTGAAATCGATGCACGGATGAATCAAATTCTGGCTTATATGAATAATGACCGGAAACTGTTTCAGGAGGTATATGGCCAAACGGTAAGTGAGATGCGCGAACAAGTCAAGGACGATATGTTAAGAAAACTTCTTGGCGACCGGATGCAGGCAGAGATCATGAATAGCGTTGAAGTGACCCCTTCCGATGTTTTAAAATTTTTCAATAGTATCCCAAAGGATAGTCTGCCATACTTTAATGCTGAAGTTGAAATAGCCGAGATTGTGGTTTTTCCTGAAGTCAACACGGAGGAGCGATCAAAAGCACTTGAAAAAATAGGAAAGGTGAAAGCAGAACTTAAAGCCGGTGGAGACTTTCCCACCTTAGCCAGAAAGTATTCTGATGATGGTAGCTCAAGAGAAGGGGGGGATTTAGGTTGGACCACACGAGGTAGTTTTGTTCCGGAATTTGAGGCTGCAGCTTTCCAGTTGGAGATTAACGAAGTTTCAGATATTATAGAAACTGATTTTGGATATCACTTGATTCAACTGCTGGAGCGAAGAGGTAATTCAATACATACAAGGCACATATTGGTACGGCCAAGAATTACCGAACAAGATCTTCAACTTACACGTAACCTTTTAGATTCTGTTAAAACACTTGTGCAGGAAGAGGCACTTTCGTTTACTAATGCAGTAGCTAAATTTGGCGCAAGTAAAGTGCAAAGCTATTCGAATAACGGCCGCATGATCAACCCAAAAACCAATAATACTTTTTTCGAAACAGGAGATGTGGATAGTGAAATATTTTTCAGTATTGACACCTTGGATGTTTGGGAAATATCACCCCCTATTGAATATAGGACGCCGATCGGTGACTACTCCTATAAAATCATTCAACTTCAAGGGCGCACCCCGCCTCATCAGGCAAATCTCAAACAGGACTATAGCCGAATTCAACAGGCCGCCCGTGAGAGTAAACGCAATATAGTTTTTGGTAATTGGGTAGATAAGCAAATCCCAAATACCTACATTATGCTAGATCCGCAGTACAGCGAATGTGATAATATCTCTCGTTGGCAATCATTGTGGATGAGCAATAGGTAGTGTGATGAGCTAATGGCTAGGCCCTAAAAAAGGGGAAGGATTTAATGTAGCGCCTTAGGCTGAGAAGCCAGGAAGATCGAAACTTTATTTTACATCCTGCCCACTCGACATTTTTTGCTTATCGCGCTGCGAGCTTGATGGCTTGGTATCCCCCTTTCTCCGAATTGACATTAAGTAAATATAATCCGGGAGGTATAGATCTAAATTGAAGAGATTGCCTTCCTTCGATCACAGCCATTTTTATGGTTGATGTTATTTGTTTTCCATCTTGTGTAAAAAGCGATAGGTTTAAAGACATTGCTTCACTCGAAGAAAAAGCCAAAGTACCATCACGACCAAGAAATACATCAGATAGAGCATTGATCTGAATGGAATGATCCTTGATGGCCGTAGACCCAATAAATATCGATAACCCTTGATTGCACTCATCAGAAATGAGCAGTTCAGATAAATAAAAATTTCCTTGCTGATCATCAACTATAAACTCAAAGAAATCCTGTTCGGTTTCGAAGCATAAATCAGCACCCTCATCTTCTATTATATCAAAGACCAATTGAAAAGCAACCGTTTCGACCGAAAAGTTTTCAGGGATGAGGTCCATGTCCAACCAAACAGATATCAATTTACCTGGTAAAGGTTCATTGAAACTGCTGTTTGAAAGATCATTTAAAATAGGGTTTCTAATTTCTTTAAAACTCATTTTGGATCCGTCAAAATTCATCTTAAACTGCCATCCGACGATGTTGATGAAATCTTCAATATGGAAGTCATAGACTTTTTCCGTCCCCGTGACTTCAGCTACTTCGACACCAAATTGCACCGTGTGCTGCGCAGAGAGCATACTTGAAAATGCCATTAAAGAGAAGATACAAATATTTTTAATGAGATTCATGGGGTCAATCTTTAGATGGAATAAAACTTAAATGGCTTTTGCAGACCTTGTAAATTTAGAAAATAAAAAATTACTACCGCCTTGGATAATTATTAATGTGCATCGGATTTACAGACGCTTAGAAATATGCGTGATTGCTTGGATATATATACTTATATATTTAGCTTGGCATTCCTTGTTACCTTTTAAGCGAATTTTGCATTAGCTATTAAATACCACTATGAAGTCTGCGCATGTTCTTTTATTGATTGCTTTGCTGTGGTTGTTTTTGGGTGCTTTTTATTATCCGAAATGGGATAAACCACTGACCGAGGCGACCATCTCCTGGGATGTTAGTGGATACTACCATTACCTTCCGGCAATCTTCATCTACAAGGATTTGCGCCAACAGCATTGGATGAATGATATCAATACAAAGTATCTTCCTTCTCCAGCCTATGATCAGGCTTTTGGTCACCACAATTCAGGAAATAAAGTCAACAAGTATTTCGCCGGACAGGCGGTTCTTTACTCCCCCTTTTTTTTTGTTGCGCATGCATACGCGTCTTTGTCCGAGGCGTACCCTGCAGACGGTTATAGCAAACCCTATCAAGTTGGCATCTGGTTTGGTAGTCTTTTATTTGCTGTTCTTGGGCTTTTACTGCTAAGGAGACTTCTGCTAAATTACTTTACCGATGAAGTAGTCATGTTTTCCCTCTTGGCACTTGCCGTTGGTACGCATTGGCTGGAATATGCGGCCATTACTAATGCGATGAATCATGCCTGGCTTTTTACCTTACTATGCCTGTTGATTTTGTCTTCCATTCGTTTTTACCGACGTCCAGATTGGATCGCGGCTATTGGCATTGGCGGTTCGTTAGGGCTTGCCATCCTGACCAGACCAACTGAGGCTATATGGGTACTCGTCCCACTCTTATGGGGGTTTGAGGGATTCCAAAATCGTCTGGATTACCTTTTAGTCAATTGGAAACGTGTACTTCTGGCGATGGTCATTGTTGGGCTTATCGGCAGTATACAGCTGATCTACTGGAAGTATGCGGCCGGAGAGTGGATTGTTTACAGTTACGGGGATCAGGGTTTTGACTGGTTACAGCCAAAAATATGGAGAGGGTTAATGGGCGTGAAGATTGGATGGTGGACGTATACACCGATGATGTTTTTTGTGATGCTGGGGTGGTACGGATTATATGTAAAACACAGAAAAATATTTTGGCCTTGTTTTATAGTCAGTATGTTGGCGATCTATATCACGCTCAGCTGGTCCCACTTTGATAGTGGGGGAGGGCTTGGGCAACGCAACCTTATTCAGGTGTATCCTTTAATGGCTTTTCCATTGTGTGCATTAATTGAATGGTTAGTACAAAGAAAGTTTGGCAGGTGGGTGATCCTAGTTGTCATTGGAATCAATGCATATTACACAGGTTGGTGGATTCATCAAGCGCATAAAGGCGGTTTTTTTCAGGCAGGACAAACGAACACGCCATTTTTCTATAATATAGTGGGACGAATAAACCCAAATAGAGATTTTTTCAAGCTTCTGGACAACGATGAATATTTTAAAGGGACGCCAAAAAATGTATCCCTCATTGCAGAAAATGATTTCGAACAAGACTCGACGTATTATACTGTTACATGGCCAGGAGGGGATGTGGCCATATGCCTCAATGGCGAATATCAGTATTATGGCCCGATAGCAATTCCGCTTACATCATCATGTAATGACTGGATGCGTGTGGAAGCTGATTTTATGATCCAGTCCAGGGAATGGGAAAATTGGAAATTTACGCAATGGATCGTTGAGTTTAAAAATGGGGAAGAAGTGATCAAAACAAATAGTATCCGTTTGCAGCGACTTTTGACGGAGGATCACGTTCGGAAGCATTTATATTTTGATGTAAAAATTCCGGAGCAATCTTACGATCGTTGTACGATGAAATTATGGAATGGAACTTCCGAAGGACAAGTCTTGATGGACAATCTAATGGTGAGCTGTTTTCAGGAAAATTAAAAAAGGGGCTTAGGAGATTAGAAGGTTAAGGCTTAGGGAATAACATAAAACTATGGACGATGCGTTTAGAGGGTTTAGTTTTTTAATCTTTCTAATCGATGCGCAATAAGCGACAGCCTCACCAACAACGGCGGCTCCGATTCGACCACGGTTTGAAAGTCTTCCAGTTCGATGAAAGATTATCTCAACCAGAGAGATCCAGTCGCTCCATCCCGCTGCAGCGGGAGTTTGACCAAACGAATGGTTTCTTTTTATGCTTGCCCAGTAGCTGACAATGCTATTTGGTTCGCAAGGAATAGCTTGGGGCATTTAGCAAATTGCATAGGGTTTTTATAATTAATGATCCCGTCGTGCTAAACTGTTTGAGCACCCTCATCAGCTTTTATTTCTGTTCGCAAGCAGAAATAAAAGGAGGAATGAAAACGAATGTAAAAGAGGCTAGAATGGTAAATCAAGATATGAAGTGAATGCGAGTTTTTAGCACGACTAGACTTTTTGGTTACTTTTTTGGCAATGAAAAAAGTAACAGAACTGTCGATATTGAAAAAGTATTGCGCCACAGAAATCAATTTTGCCTATTTGGATATTCTTTTGGCGATAATCTTATGCTTAAAAAAAGCAAAGGCCGTCAGCGGCGAAAAGTAACAAATCTATTGAATAGGAGAAACCATCCGCTCTTGATGATGCATCATCAAATGATGGTAGAAAGGAGGAAAAAGAAGTATTCCTTCATAAAAGGAAAAAAAAGGACCGATCCTAACCCCCCTGTTTGGACCGGTCTTAAATGAGGTAATCGACATTTGATCATCTCTATTGACCAATTGTACTACATATACAGTGCCAAACTTGCATTATCCTGTCTGTTAAAACCGTCATTTTGACAGTAAATCCGCCATGGCACGCCTTTTGACCACCACGGTTATAAATATTAAGCATTAAAAATCAAAGAGTTATGACAAAAGGCAATATCTCGGTTCAAACCGAAAATATTTTTCCAATCATCAAGAAATTCCTCTATTCAGACCATGAAATATTCCTGAGAGAGCTTATTTCCAATGCTATAGATGCTACCTCAAAACTGTCGGCTATAGCCGGTTCCGGAGAGATGGAAGGGGAACTCGGTGATCTGACGATTCATGTCAGTGTCGACAAAAAGGCCGGTACAATTACCATTCGTGACCGGGGCATCGGGATGACCGAAGCTGAAGTGAAAAAGTATCTCAACCAACTGGCTTTAAGTAGTGCGGAAGAGTTTGTTAAAAAATATCAAGGCAAGACCAATATTATCGGTCATTTCGGGCTTGGCTTTTACTCAGCGTTTATGGTAGCGGATAAAGTTGAAGTGATTACCCGTACCTATAAAAAGACACCTAAAGCTGTTCACTGGGTTTGTGAAGGAAATCCTGAGTATGAAATGGAGGAGCATGATCGCAAAGAACGCGGAACGGACATTATACTTCATATCAGTGATGATAGCAAGGAGTTTCTTGAGAGTGATCGCATTGAAGGATTGCTAAAGAAATATTGCAGTTTCCTGCCATTCCCCATTCAGATGGGAACGCGTACGGATATCCGCTATGAAGGAGAAGGAGAGGACAAGAAGAAAATCGAGGAGGAAGTTCCGAATATTATAAATGATACTGATCCGCTTTGGAAACGCAAACCAGGCAAATTGAAAGATCAGGACTACCTCGATTTCTACAAACAACTTTATCCAATGTCTCCGGATCCAATGTTTTGGATTCACCTCAATATTGATTATCCTTTTAACCTGACCGGTGTGCTGTATTTTCCAAAAATTGGAAACCAGTTTGAAATGCAAAAAAACAAAGTACACCTATACAGTAATCAGGTGTATGTAACGGACGAGGTTAAAGAAATTGTTCCTGAATTTTTAACCTTATTGCATGGGGTAATCGATAGCCCTGACATTCCGCTCAATGTGTCCAGAAGTTACCTTCAGAGTGATACCAACGTAAAGAAAATCACCGGGTATATGACGAAAAAAGTGGCAGAGCGCCTGGCGAAGTTATTCAAAGATGATCGTGCTGAGTTTGAAAAGAAATGGGATGATATCGGCGTGTTTGTTAAATATGGAATGATCACCGATGAGAAGTTTGAGGACAAGGCAAAGAGTTTTGTTTTGTTGAAGAACACAGAAGGCAAGTTCTTTACCCTGGAGGAGTATCTCGACAAAATCAAAGCTACACAGATTGACAAGCATAAGCGAACGGTGGCCTTATATACCCCTTCTCCGGAAGCCCATACGTCTTATATCAAGCAGGCAACCGACATAGGGTATGATGTCCTTCACCTCAATCATATTATTGACAATCATTTTATTCAGCAATTAGAACAAAAGGGAGATAACTTGACCTTTGTTCGCGTCGATTCGGATACCCCTGATCAATTGATTCAGAAGGAAGAGAAGACGGAGTCTGTGCTGAATGAGAAAGAGCAGGAAAAAGTGAAGGAATTGTTTTCTGCACTTCCAGGAGTTGCTGCGCATCAATTGCAAGTACGTCCGATGGCCTCAGGGAGTCACCCCGTCATGATTACCAGACCCGAGTTTATGCGCCGTATGCAGGAGATGCAGGCCATGCAGGGAATGGAAGGCATGGATATGTTTGACAATAGTTATCAGGTGGTAGTCAATGCGAATCACCCCTTGATTGCTGAAAAATTAGTCAGTATGCGCAGTCCTGAAAAGAAAGAAAAATTTGCAGCATATTTACTGCGTTTAGCGAAGCTTAATCAAGGGATGTTAAAAGGAGAAGAAATGGATTCGTTTATCAACGACAGTATCGAATTTCTCGCCTAATTATATTTTAGCGCTTTCCAACCAGAAATATTTTAAAGTCTCGTAATGCTGTATTGGTGTTGCGAGACTTTTTTTACTGAGGAATTCAATCACCAATAAAAGCATTTATCGGCATAATATGCAGGGCGATGATAAAAAGAAAATCGAAGAGAAGTAGTGACCGAACGGTCGGAAAAAAATAATACCACCTGACGAAAAGTTGAGGACCTGTTTCTCCTTTTATTTCTAAAAGGGGGAGATTTTGGATGTTATGCAAGGCCACTTCAAATCTAGAGCCAGGTGGTAATCTAGGTTCAAATATAATAAACAAATGTATATTATTATTATAAACGACACAAAAATCTATCCTAAGCCTAATTATATAGCAGGATACTTGACTAAAAAAGATATTTTATCTGCTAAATGGGTCTGAAAACCGCTCGTCAAGCATATAATTTTCATCAGTCAGCGTATGCAGAAAAGCTATAATGGCTGATTTTTCATGATCTGTCAAGTTCAATGTAATGGCTTCACCAGTATCCCAGGACTTGAGCACATCATCAAGATTTGGCGATCGCTGAATACCTGAATTGTAGTGATTAAGCACTTCTTCTAAAGTTTCGAAACGGCCGTCATGCATATATGGTCCAGTCAGGGCAACATTTCTAAGTGAAGGAATTTTGAACACACCTACCAACGCTTCATCAAAAACGCCCATACCAACATCTTTATATTCTTCATCCAAACCGATGTCAGCAATATCCTGTGCCCAACCAAACCCACTACCATTAGGAGGGAAAAAGGGATCAAAAAATCCGCCTCTGTCATTAAAATCAGGCCCGGAATGGCAGTTGTAACAACTTCCTTTTCCAAAGAAGAGATTCATACCCTGTTGTGCAGCTGCAGATAATGGCTGACCTTCAAATTGATGTCGATCCATTTCACTGTCGCAACCGATCATACTCTTAACAAACTGTGTCATGGCCTTTGCGATTTTATCAGAAGTAACTTCTGAAGAACCATATGCCTTTACAAATAAGTCTTCATAATAGGGTGCTGCTTTGATTTTGGTGACCAAAAAATTCATATTCTCCATACCCATTTCTTTGTGATTTCGTACTGGCTCTAATACCAAATCATCAATACTGGTGGAGCGACCATCCCAAAACAATAAATTATCATCATAAAGATTACTGATTGGTGGGGCATTACGATCAGTTTTTTGGTTGTTGATACCATCACTGAGTTTTGCTTTGTCAGAAAAACCAATGGCCTGACTATGACAAGAGCCACAGGAAACGGTATTATCAATGGATAGTATTTTATCATAAAAAAGTACCCTGCCAAGCGTAGCACTTGCATCTGTGATGCCTAGATCATTCCCTTCCATGTGACTATGCATTCCACCCCAATTTGGGCTGTAGTCATAGCTGACTTCCGGAAGGACCGGGTAGATTATTTTAGTTTGGTAAGAATCCTTTTGACAGGAGATAACCGCGAACAGTAAACAGAGGGACGACAGGGTCATAAGTTGTTTCATATCGGGTATGTTTTAAATGATAAGTTAAGGATTAAATTATTAAAAATGAAAACGCATATATATCGTGGCCGGCTCTACAACAGCTACAGCATCGCTATCGATGGTTTCTTTGGTATTGTCGAAATCAGGAAAATTGGTAAAAATTTGTTGCAATTCAGACCTTGAAACAGAATATATAATACTTGCTTCCATGCCAAAACTGATTCGGGGATGGACATAAAACCTAAAGTCCATCACGGGCCCTACACCTATGTTCCATTGAAGCCGTCTGGTGATCACCTGATCAAAGCCACTATCTTTTGTGACATCCTCTCTTGACCACCCTCCTGGTATTTGGAGGCCCGCTTTAATTTGCCAGTTTTTGTGATGGAAGATAATTCTTGTTACGGCCAGATGACCAGAGGACGAGAACCGATCAGACACTTCACTATCAAGGAAGCCTTCATGGTCAGTACTGGTTTTGTTGTAATCGGGCCTGAAGCCTACCTGAACAGAATACTTTTGTCCTGAATACTCAAGTGTGAGCGCCGGATAGGTTTTATTTTGGTTATCGCCATTGAATAATTCGTGAAGAATATCTCCAGCACTAATGCCCAAATCCCAATGATAATACTTTGTACTATCCGATTGACTCAAGCCAGCCATAGTGGACAGCAGTAAGACAAAAACGATATAGTAATTTCTTTTTTCCATTATTTACCAGGGGTACTTTAAAATAAATGTTTCCGGAAAGTTGCTGTTAAACGTTGTGCCAATGACATGAATGATACCCTCATCAGGAATCAAATCGGAATACGTCAGGATTGGCAACTCAATGGTTCGCTCTACCGTAATTGTGGGAAGACCCGAAATGTCAGCAATCTCAAGAAACGTTAATCCATTTCTAGTAATAATATAGATTGCTTTGCTTTCATCAGATGACAATCTGGACATCGTAATAAAGGAATTATTACTAATTGTAAGAGAGGCTACATTCTCCCCATCCTTATTGATGATATTGCCACTACTTCCGCAGATGAAAAGATCAAGCCCTTGCGCACAAGTGTGTTGTAAATCGGGTTGCCCTATTCGTCCTAAAATAGATTGCTCAGAAGTGATAAACCCATTGGCACTAACCAGGTATTTTTTTGAACCCGATTGCCCTAGCGTAAGCACGACACTTGGATCTCCTGTAAAAACAGCCATGTTCTGACTGCTTTGCGTCCCGGATCTGGAATCAAGCGGTAGAAATGTATTCCTATTTAATACCTGAAAATTATTTCCTGATTCCTGCGAAGCAATAAGAATAAATTGATTCAATGGTCGGGCAGCCCAAAGTACATTCGGATAGCTTTTTGCTTGCGTTGCCGTCATGGATGGGAATTGATAAAGACCTAACCTTGCCGCAGACTGATTAAAACCAATCACATGCGTAGCACCATTCCATTGATACATTTCCAATGATGGGAAATTGAGGGTATTGTCATTCACCGTATTGGTCACATTCCCTGTTTTGTAATTAAAAACGTTAAACTTATCATTGACTCTGTCATAGCCAATCATATCGTCCAAACCTGCCAGATGAGCTGCTTTATCATTAAATCCGTCAACAGCTAAATAACTTTGATCAAAGCATACTGACTGGGAATACAGGAATCGGTTATCTACAGCACAATACAGTTTGTAACAGGTTTGCTGACCAACCAGTAAATTAGAAGTCATTAAATGATTTACATCTACCTCTGTGATTCTTTTAAGCACTGTTACATCCTGATTGACTACAGGGGTAGGGTTGTTGGGAATTGGTTGGTTTGATTGCAGTAAGATATACTCCTTAAACCCTGTCACCTTGACCTTATCCCAGGAAAAGTGGGTAAGTGAATAATCTTGTGTATACTCAAGGGTAAGCGCTGGGTCATGAATTGTCGTATCCGGATCACTTAAGGTGCAGCTAGCGGAGGATATCAACCCTAAAGCCACTAGAAAACACATACTTTTACCGAATAATTTTGTCATAAATAACTTTAACTAGATGCCCGCTTTGAAGAATAGACGTAAACCATTTGTCTATTGGTTGGGTTTATAACCTAAATTTGTCTTGTGTTGAAACAACCAACGGCTCAATTTGCCGAATTTATTGAATTCTTCCCGGAATTAGACCTTCCTTTAAGCCTTTTGCCTGATGTAAGTCAGATCCCTGTGGATCCGCTGCCGCTGCCCGGTACGCTCCAAGAAGCCTTTATCCTTCCTTTCGAAGCACATGAGGTGGATGAGTTTACTGAGTTTGTCCCTTTCGGTAGGATTGCCAGTACAAAGGACTTTCATGTCATGGTCTATTGGAAAGCCAGCCTATTAAGGTATGAATACATTTTGGCAACCTATTCCAACGAAGGGGTTCCGCTAAGCCATGCTATAGTAGGAGGCATACGTTACGAAGAAGAAGGTGTCCTTCATTCAGTAGCGGTACTGCATGAAGATTTGCAAATTGTAATCGCTGAAGGATTGGTCGATGAGCAACTATTAGGTATGGACCCCGCACAAACACAGACTTACCAAATGGCAATTTCGCCAGAAGGTATTATTACTTACGAAACTAATGAAGAACAAAAAGAAGAATAAGTCAAGTATTCCACGTACTGCCTCTAACCAAAAAGGCCAGAAAATCCCCTATGCTAAGTTGCGGATGCTGGTCATGGAAACTATCCGAAAAAGCAATAGTCCTTCCTGGACAGCTCCTCAGCTTTTAAAAAAATTAAAAGTTGCGAATAGCAAGCCGGATATCCAGCGAGTGCTTGATGCACTAGTCAAGCACAAAAAACTTGAGCAAAAAGAAGAAGGTGTATACGCATCCTTAATGCATGTGACAAATCCGGCTAAAATCGAGAAGCCGGTAATCGAGAAGGCAGTAAAGCTTACCGGCAAGAATGTTTATGAAGGGAAAGTCGATATGACGCGCTCCGGCGCTGCATATGTCGTAGTCGATGAACTGGAAGATGACATCTATGTCCCAGCCAGATATACCAGTGGAGCGATGAACAAAGACATCGTTCGCTTAGAGGTATTACCTAAGCGTAAAGGACGAAAACCAGAAGGACGTAATGTTCAGGTGGTAAAAAGAGCCTTACAGCAAGTGATGGGTACAATGAAAATGTACAAGCGTTTTGGCGTTGTCGTACCGGATCGATTAAATGTTCAGTTTGATATTATTATTCCATTGGATAGGTTAGGTGAAGCAGTTGATGGTGATAAAGTAGTGGTCAAAATTACAGACTGGAGTCAATCATCACCTTCCGGAGAGGTGGTCCATGTCTTAGGGGCATCAGGAAGTCATGAACTGGAGATGCAATCCATCCTTATTCATAACGGATTCAATCTGGCCTGGCCGGAAGAGGTGATAAGGGAAAGTTTATCCTTGCCTGAAGGTATACCCGAGGCGGAAATAGCCAAACGAAGAGATTTTAGAGGAGTGACAACATTTACAATCGATCCGATTACAGCGAAAGATTTTGATGATGCACTTTCTATACAAACACTAGAGAATGGAAATGTAGAAGTCGGAATTCACATTGCAGATGTTTCTCATTATGTCAAACCGGGCACTGCGCTTGATAAAGAGGCCTACCTCAGATCTACATCAGTCTATCTTGTAGACAGAGTGTGCCCAATGCTTCCTGAAAAATTATCCAATGAACTTTGTTCTCTTCGTCCATTAGAGGAAAGTTTGTGTTATTCCGCTGTTTTCGAATTTGATACCGATCACAAAATTGTCAACCGGTGGTTCGGACGTACGATAATATTTTCTGACCATCGTTTTTCTTATGAAGGGGCTCAGGAAGTGATGGATGCCGGGGAAGGACAGTTTGTTGATGAGCTGGATACACTGACAAAAATTGCGCGATCACTGCGTAAAAAGAAATATAAGGACGGTGCAATCACTTTCGAAACAGATGAGCTACAATTTAAAGTAGACGAAATGGGGCAAACCCTTGAGATTTTCGTCAAAGAAAGATTAGAGGTTCATTTACTGATAGAGGACTTCATGTTGTTGGCCAATCGTGAAGTAGCGACCTTGATGTTCGAAAAAGGAAAGTCACAAGAGATACCATTTCCTTATCGTGTGCATGATGTCCCTGATCCGGATCGATTGTTAGATTTTCAGCGCTTCGCCAAAGAACTTGGATTTTCATTGCAGATAGATACACCAAAGCAAGTCTCAAAATCATTCAATAGCCTGGCTGCGGCAGCAAAAGACGATGAAAAGCTAAGACTTCTCGAACCGCTTGCTATCCGCACAATGTCCAAAGCCATATACACGACAAACAATATCGGACACTATGGATTAGCATTTGAGTATTACACACATTTTACTTCGCCGATTCGACGCTATTCAGATGTCCTGGTGCATCGCATATTAGATGCCAATCTCGAAGGTACCCATAGAGAAAATAAGGAAACACTGGAAGCTATGTGTAAGCATATTTCTGATCGGGAAAGAGCGGCGATGACCGCAGAAAGGGAGTCGATAAAATACAAGCAGATGGAATACCTGAAAGAGAAAGTAGGCCATGAGTTTGCAGGCGTCGTCTCAGGGGTTATTGAAAGTGGAATATTTGTCGAGTTAGTAGAATCACGAGCCGAAGGAATGATTTCATTCCGCACAATGGGAGGCGGTTTTTCCATGACGGCCCCTTATACCGCTGGCTCAAGGACAGGTGAAAAATATACTATTGGTCAACCGGTCATGGTGCGTATCAAGAAGATCGATATGCATGCCCGGCAAATGGACCTTGAAATGGTTGATGGCGAATCTTCAGATAAGAAATCGGAAATCACATTCAAAAAAGTGAAAACCAAAATGAAAAATTCACCTAGAGAAAAAAAGAAATAATTTATTGGGTGCTGTTTTCGCCGGAGGAAAGGTATTCGCCCTGTTTACTTTGCGGAAGCAAGTCTTTTTAATTCTTCAAACCAGTTTTCAATGATTACAAGTTCAGTGGATGAATGCTGCAATGTAACCGGTTTTAGCACCAGTAGTCTGTTGTCTGGTGCAATATCAAATGACGGGCCGGGACAATTTAAGTAAGGTCCTTCAAATAGTAATTTAGGTGCAGCAGGTTGAATGAATCCTTCCTCTGTGATGACATCTACCTTCCACCATTGATTGCCATATCGGTAAATAATCTCGCGGCCGGTAGAAGTCCAAACAGGTTCTTCTCCTCCGCCATTCGATATCTGTATGACTTTGTCTGCCTCAGGGAAGCGTTGAACATATACCTCATAACGTCCAGAAGCATTCGACGTGTAGGCAATAAATTGGCTGTTTGGAGAAAAGCGTGATCCCCATTCAGAAGCCTTTGACTGAGCCAAAGGTATGGCTGGTTGCGCTGGATCTGAAAGACTTTTGATCCATATATCCGATCCATTGTCTTCAGGTGTGACCTCAAAAGCAGCCCATAATTGATCACTCGAAAAATCATCAATAACAAAATTGCCATGAAGCGTATCGGCATTGGCATAGAGAGGGGTAATCTGACTTGTTGATTCTGATAAGGCAAATAATTTCAGCGCGGTAGTTTGACTCGATTGATACGTTGAGGAAAATCCGAGACTTTTGTTATCGGCCTGCCATCGCACGCTCAGGCTGTGACCTGTTCTGTTGAGAATGGTTTTTCTTCCCGTATTTAAATCCAATGATATAACTTCTGAGTTTACGCCAGTTTGGGTATAGGCTATTTTTTTCCCATCGGGACTTATTGAGGTGATACCATAATAATCCGGTGGAAAGGAAAGGCTATCCTCTTTCCCTGTTTGATCAACCCAAAATAGATTCGATAGGTTTGTTGAGACACCCGGGGCATAAATAAAATTTCCTTTTTGGTCAAAAGTAAAATGTGCAAAGCTTTCAGCATCTGTGCGAATACCATCCAATACCATATGTGCTTTGCCGGTGATTTCCATTTTGTCAACATCAAATGGTATCGCAAACATGCTCCCATTGATGATATAGGTAATGTGCCCGCTTGGAATATAGGTGGGCTGAAGGCCCCTGATGGGTAACTGCGTTTGCGCATTAGTTTCAAGCGATATGATATAGATGTTGAAATAAATATCCCATAAAAGAATATGATTGCCATCCGGGAGGATTGATGGGGAAGAGAAATTAATGATATAATTTCCGGTCACAGTATCCTTCGGTGTAATATCCTGTGGTACACCCCCTGCTTCATCAACAGATACCAATTGAGTGCCATCCAAATTGGCGAAAATTATTTTTCCATTTGGGGTCCAGCAAGCCCCTAGTGTTTCAGATGCCTTACATAATTCTGTAGGAGCGCTCTGATCCAGTGTTATCTTTTTCAATAGATTATGCGCAAAAAAACCAATCCATTTTCCATCCGGTGAGAAGAAAGGATAAAAGGCACCTTCGGTGCCGGGTAATACTTTTGTTTGTAACGAAGACAAATGACGGGCATAGAGCGCCGTGGTGTTTTTGTATGGTCCCACATAAATGAGAAGTTGGCCATCCGGAGAAACAGCTATCGCGGTTTGGCCGACCCCTATAGGCGATGAGCCGATAAATTCTACAGGCGTTTCTGTTGGTAAGTTGATATTTAATCTTCTAACCTGCTGTTGTTCTTTTTCTGCCGGCTGTAATAGTTGCCAGGCGACTACAGCAGTTAATATGGCAGTGGCTATAACCAGCAGAAGTGTGGTGGTAAGCGAAATGCTTTTGCTTTGCTTTTTGGAACGAACAATTAATCCTTCACCAAGCAGTTGGTATAACACTACTGGTTCATCCACATTTTTCAGATTACGCTTGCCCAGGTATTCTGTTTTCAAATTATCCTGGTTGTTAATATTTTTTGCGACAGATTCTGAAATGCAAATTCCTCCGGGTGTAGCTTCGGCTTGTATGCGGGAAGAAATATTAACGCCATCACCAAAAACGTCACCGTCTCTGAATGTTACATCACCCAGATGAATACCCATTCGTAATCGGAAATCAGTTTTGCTGTTGATTTCTTTTTGAATGTCAATGCCGCAGTGTACAGCATCTAGAACGTTGTTGAAACTCATCAATGCACCATCCCCGAGATCTTTATGCCAGTGTCCACGGAATTTTTCAACCAAAGGCTGTGCTATGTTCTTGAATAGTGCTAGTGATTTAAGCGCTTTTTGCTCGTCTCTACCCATTAAGGCGGTAAACCCAACCAGGTCAGTAAACATGATGGCAGCGAGCTGGCGGGAGTGAGACATGGGGTGCTTTTAGATTGTTAAATTAGTTAAATTAATTTGCTGGTGATGTATATAGAAAATAGCAGTCCGTCCCTGCCCGGAATTGACATTCAAAATATTCGCGGGAGACGGATTGATGTGATCTCCCTCAAAGAAAAGTAATTTTTGAGGAAGGGTAGGGTGATGATGTGCTTTGCATCTAATCATCAACATTGATTAAAGCCATTAGGGTAAAACAAACTTAATCGGAAGTGTGAATGTAACTGGTACATAACGTCCATTATGCATGCCGGGATTCCATTTTGGCATACTGTTGACTACTCTTAAAGCTTCTTCGTTACAACCTCCGCCAATGCCTCGAACGACCTTTGCATCTCTAATGCTCCCATCTTTGCTCACAACAAACTGTACGATGATATGACCTGAAATGCCATTTTGTTTAGCTTTTTCCGGGTATTCGATACTGCTATAGATGTATATGTACATGGCTTCTTGTCCATCTGGGAAAGTGGGCATCTGTTCTACATATGCAAATGGTTTCTCCTCAACAGGCTCTTCTAAAAGTGGTGGTGGCTCATCAGGGCTGTTATTTGTCTCATCAATATTGCTGGATTTTCCTGTTGGATTAAAGAACTCGCTGATTATAACGCTGGTATTAATACCCGGGTTTGAAGCAGAATATTTCTGTTCACCAATCAGTTCTATTGTGTACTTCACCGTATGAATATTGTTTTGTTGCAATGCATTCAATTGTTCATTTGTTAAATAGTACAAAGCTAAAGCACGATCATCTACTTGTTCAGAAGCATAGCTGTCATTGCAAATCAAAACACTTCCGTCCTCAAGATAAATATTGAGTTTGCCGGTAAACGCTGAGCCATATATTGACCTCGTGCTAACTGCAACAGCACCTGAATTTCCACCCTTAGCAATAAATAATTCCAGGTCATAACGATCATCGTCATCATGGTCATCAGAATTTGACTCCAATTTCATCGCTTCAGTACAGGGATAGCTCTTCTCACCAATTATGAATAGGTTTTGAGCATTTGCAGTTAGAATAGAGAATAGAACTGCGATTGTGATGATTAGTGGTTTTTTCATGGTTTAATTATTGATGCAACGTTTTGAATGTGGTGGGTTTAGCATTTCAACAATTCAAACTTTCAATTTTTTAAAATGTATTTTTTGTAACCTTCTGAGGTGTTATTCTTAATTGTCAAATGAACTGAATTTCTTGACAGTTTATGATGTTAACTATTTAGTATCTTCTCTTTCCTTTTCTGAAAATCATCCTCGGTAATTATTCCTTTTTCTTTAAGGCTATGTAATTTTGTCAGCTCTTCAGAAATGTCTATTCCACCTGAAGGTTTTTGTCCCCCTACAGCGTTAGCTAAACTTTGCGCTTGTTCTTTTATTTGTTCTTGTATATATAGCTCCTGATATTGAGTAATTGTGTCTTTTAAAACCTTTGGCCTTTCAACCATTTCATGGGTTGTAGAACCAGATTCAGCAGCTGATTGAATTTGAATATGTCCGTAATTAAAAATTCGCCCTAAGAGTGGTTGTCTGTATGAAATATTATTGATTTTGTCTAATGGTGTTTCTTTAGAATTATTTGAAATCACACCATATTCATCTATTATTCTTAAATTAGTCACTGCCCATAAATTGGTATTCCTATCTAATATCGTATAGATAAACCAAAGCGCTGTAAGTCCTGCTCCAAAAAGGAAAAAGTTTCCATATCCGGAATTATACACAGCTATAGCGATAATTAACAAAATTAATGTCCATAGAATTGGTTGTAAAAGCACAAACCAGTGCTTTTTAATTACTAGAATTACTCTTTCATTATTCTTTAATTGTGTTTTCATAACAACTCATTTTTTGAGTTTTCTTGCTTGAAATTAACGTTCCGGTGATATGGAGCGGACGCGGCGATAGCAATTCTGATCTCATATCACTTGTTGGCGGTAGTTTTTATTTGCTACTTAATTGGAAGTACAACAAAATTATAAAATTTATGAGCACTATCAATATACTTCTGGTTTTCTTCATATTTAGCTTTGTTATATTGTTGAAACATATCTGATGCTTTTTGAAATAATAGTTTAGCATCTGCTGTTGCTAAAAACTTAACTATATATTTTCCTTTGTATTGAGCATATGCGGAATCTATTTCCACTGAAATAGGATCAGGTGATTTGTCTGAAATTACAGGCCGTGGATATGGATAGTAACCCTTGCTACAACATGAGTCTGTTTCCAATTGCAGTCTTTCCAATGCCTTTCCGTAGGCTGGATCTGTTTGGCCATAAATAGTTCTATATAATTGAGTCATTTTCATCATCCCAGAACACATCGCACATGGTTCTAATGTACTGTATATTGAGAAGTCTTTTAAAGAAAAGGAATGGGTACTGTCTAAATAGGACTGAATCAATCGCACTTCACCGTGTTGTGTTTCATTCATTGTACTATTCACTGAATTTCTCGCCCAGTTAACAACATATTTATCACTATCTACTAACACAGAACCAATGTTATATCCTCTGCTTGAATCTTGCTTAATGTTATCTTGCCATTCTTTATTGACTACTGCATATGCCATTAAGGAATAAAAAGAGTCAAGTTCTTTTTGTTCTAGTGAAACCGAATCAACAGAAGCTGAATCATGAGTGTATTTAGATTTTTCAGTATTCAATTTAGAATCACTCTGTTTTAAATCACATGAAAAAAAGCATGTTGACAAAACAAAAAAGCAAATTAATAAACAAGTTTTTTTCATTAGACATTTATTTTGACGTTAGCTGGATGATAATTAATGCCCTAATTACCGCCAACTCATATTAATGCCCAATAATAAATATACAACATTCCACTTTTTTTATCACTATAGAACACCTTAACCTACAATTCT
>JBBKWA010000174.1:0-5851 GCA_037968695.1 Saprospiraceae bacterium | reverse complement strand
TGTTGTTCTAATTCAGCTACAATTGGGCTTTCTCTTCGTACTCTAGCTATGGTTAAATGCACATTGATTTCTGTGACATTGTTTACAAAATCTTCATTTGAACCAGTTCTGTTTTCCGTGGTAGTCTTTTCATAAACAATGGCAGGCTGAACTTTATTAAGTAAAGTCGTCAAGTTTCCCATTTCCACCTTGTTGCAAGCACCTACAATAGCACCACATTTAGAATGTCCAAGCACCATAATTACTTTGGTACCTACTACTTTCGTAGCAAATTCCATACTCCCCAAAATATCTTCATTTACAATATTTCCTGCAATACGAATACTAAAAACATCCCCTAATCCTTGGTCAAAAATTAGCTCTGCCGAAGTTCTGCTATCAATACAGCTTAATATAGTCGCAAATGGAAATTGTCCTGTTGAAGTCTCATTTACTTGTTGCAAAAGATTGCGATTTGCTTTTAAATTATTCACAAAGCGATCGTTTCCCTCTTTTAATATTTCAAGGGCTGTATCCGGGGTTAAACTGCTTTGAGTTTCTTTTGAATGAGTGCGCATAGTAATTGAGTTAATTGTTTTTAAATGGCATATTGTTGAATAGGACAAATTGAAATTGGGTTCTGTTGCTTCGTTCTAATGATTGAGCCATCAAGCCAACTTCTACTCTAAAGTTTTTATTTGGAACGTATCCCAGCGCTCCATACAAACGGTTTCTATCAAAGAGGTTATTCTTTCCGTTAATAAACAGTTCATTGTAAGCTGATAAATAGATGGCATCTTTCTCCATCACTTTTTTATTTAAAGGCAAATTCAAGCCAAGAAAATACCTAAATCTCATTTGAAAATTGTTGGTCAAAAAACGTTCTTCAATTCTGTATCGATGTTGTAAGTAAACTCTGCCAAAATTTTGACGCGTGATAAACTGTTGATAGATACGATGCTCAATGTTGCTAATTTTATCATCGGAATTTGGCAAGTATTTCAGAGTATTGATAAAGCCATAACCCAATAATAGGTTGTTGTTATTTTCTGTAAGATTGATGCCAAGACCAGTTCTTAAAAGGAGTTGGTTCATGTCACCGATAAAATTAAAATTGCGGTATTGTACTTCGTTATGCCAATTTAATTTCTTACTTATTTTTTGGTTACCGAAGTATATAATCCAGTTCCCAACATTAGAGTTTTGTGACTGAACAGGGTAAGCAAGAAACAAAGCGACTAGGGTGAGGACAATATATTGCTTTCTCAATTCCATTTTACTTTTCTCTAAAATTGATTTTCTCCACTATAATATTTTTTGTTTTAGCATTTGTTTCAAAGTTTTTAATTAACTCAATTACATCGTAAGCAATAGATTTTGTTTTCGAACAATCTATAATAACTTTTACATCTGATGGCATTTCATCTAATGCTCTCATCACACTCGCTTTATTAAAAAATGAAACCTCCTGAGCTAGTTCAAGGTTAAAAACCTTTTGCCCGTTTTCAGTAGTTTTCGTTTCCTTTACAAAATGCGAATTGAGGTAGCTATGGCGTAGCGTAAAGAAAATACCGAAGATCATTCCGATCGTAATTCCTCTCAATAAATCTGTGGTTAAAATGGCAATTACAGTAGCAGTAAAAGGGATAAACTGTTCCCAGCCCTGCTTATAAATTTCCTTGAACAACGATGGCTTTGCTAATTTGTAACCCACCATTAATAGTATGGCTGCCAAACTTGCTAGAGGGATCATGTTCAAAATGCTCGCAATAGTGAGCGCACTTAGAAGTAAAAAAAAGCCGTGTAGAATCGCAGACATTTTTGTTTTGCCTCCAAAACTTATATTTGCTGAACTCCGAACAATTACCTGGGTAACAGGCAATCCGCCTATTAACCCTGAAATAACATTACCCAAACCTTGTGCTTTCAATTCTCTGTTGGTAGGTGTAATCCGCTTATCAGGATCCATTTTATCTGTGGCTTCTACACAAAGCAAGGTTTCCAAACTGGCTACAATGGCCAATACCATGGCGATTTTCCAAACTTCAAAATTTGAAAAGGAGTTAAAATCCGGGAAAGTAAACTGGCCCAAGAAGTCTGAAATTGAACTTGGAACAGGGATAGCCACTACTTGAGTAGCGTTTAAGCTAAAATTGAGGATTTCATTTTGATATAAATTAAACATCAATATGCCAAAAGCCACTACTACGAGCGGTCCATTAATCATGGCGAAAACCTTGTGCTTTTTGGATAACACCTGATCCCATAAAATAAGGAGTGCCAAGGAAATGGCACCAATCAGCACCGCACCTATGGTGGCATTACTGAAAATGTTTTCGACAGCTAAACCTATTTCTGAAAATGTATTTTGCCCGTCTGCTTGCAAAAATGCGTCATCACCTTCTACATCTTTATCCCAACCTATAGCATGGGGAATTTGCTTCAATATGATCAGAAGTCCTATGCCAGTAAGCATTCCTTTGATCACCGATGATGGAAAAAAGTAGGCGACAAACCCTGCTTTGGCATATCCCAAAATTAATTGAAAAACTCCGGCTAAAACTACCGCTGCCAAGAATGCTTCAAAGGAACCACCCAAAGTAGAAATTGAAGTAAGCACGATAACTGCCAAACCGGCAGCTGGGCCACTCACACCTAATGGGGAACCACTTGCCACTCCAACAACAATACCGCCCACTATGCCTGCAATAATTCCTGCGAATAAAGGGGCTCCAGATGCCAATGCAATTCCAAGGCACAATGGAACAGCTACAAAAAACACGACAATACTAGCCGGCAGGTCATTTTTGAATTCCCCAAATATGTTTTTCATAGCTGCCTTTGTATTTTTCATAAAAGTACAAAACTATTTTTGATAATAGTATTACTATCTTGTGTAATCTTTTATCAAACTCATGAAGTATAATTACTAACTTGAAAAAAAATATTGAACATGGATTTTCAGGTAAAATTTAACATTAACGACACTATTTTTTTACGAAATCCCGAAACTAGTGAAGTCGGGAAATTGATGGTTAAAAAGGGCATTGATTTGATTTTTGAATTGGGCTTTGAGCAGTTTACTTTCAAAAAATTAGCAGCTGAAATCAACAGTACCGAAGCTACGATTTATAGATACTTTGAAAATAAGTACCGCTTGCTCCTGTATATTCTCAACTGGTACTGGTGCTATATGGAATTTTTGGTAACGTTTAAGCTGGAAAACGTTACAAATAAAAGAGATCAGTTAAAAATAATTATCCATCTGCTCACTCACGAGCTGGCTGAGAGCCAAAGTGAGTTTGATTACAACAAGAAGTTTTTGAATCAAATCGTGATAGCAGAAAGCAGCAAGGTCTATTTAGTGAAAGAAGTATCGGTGATCAACAAAAATGAGGTGTTTAAGCCCTATAAGGATTTATGTGCCAAGATTGCAGAGGTTATTTCTAATTACAACGATACCTACGAATTCCCCCGTTCATTAAGCACCACATTAATAGAAACATCCCATCATCAGCAATATTTCAGTGTCAATTTGCCAAGACTCACTGATATTGGATCCAAAAACAATTCGGAGTTTACCAATCAGTTTCTTGAAGATTTTTTGTTTAAGGTTTTGGACTAATGGGTTGTTGGATAGGTTGGAGAAAATTGTAATTAGCAGTTTTCCGCACGACGATGAGCGAGCTTGTCATAAGATTATAATTGTTTTTCAGAGGACATATGGAATCTCGCAGTGCATCCCCCCGATAACTATCGGGGCCATCGGGACATCCTTATGTGTGACTTTTTAGTCATGCCTGTCTGCTACAGGCAGGCTCGATTTCATGACAAATGATCCTGAGTCCCACTTGAGATCATTCAAGAATTTCTTACAATCTAAGTAGCTCGGGATGTGTGATGCAAAGTCTAGGATGCTTTGCCTTTAGAAAATGTCAATCTAATCCGTTTTGAAATAGACTACTATCTAAATTTAAATAGTTACCTCCAAAAAGTGATTTGCAGTCGGGGAGGTCTTGATTACTAACACAGAAATTAGAGGTTAGCCACTGCAATAGCCAATTAGGTGTTTTTTTCTTGGTCCGCAATGCTACTGCTAGAACCTGAACAACACTCATTGAATATAGTGAGTGCTTTGATTGTTTTGCGGCTTTTTTCCTGTGCAAGATCAATCAAAGACATTAGCGGGCTTCGCAAAGGGAAAGTCTTATCACTGGTATATGCCTTAACAAAAACCTGCTCAAGTAATTTATCAGCAATTGGATCTTTTTGTACAATTCTTAAGATTTTTCCATAAACAGGCGGAGCATAAAAATCATACAGTTCCGGGGTCAGTTTGCTCTTTATTTTTTTATCTGGCTGCATATTAGTTGAATTTGACTTTTTCTTAAGATACGAAATATCCTGCTTTAAACATTAAATAAAACCTTAAGCCAGAAAGGCTTTAATGGTTTCGCTCGTTTCAGTTGGATGGCTCATATGTGGACAATGCCCATGGGCTTCAATTACTTTCAAAGTATTATTGGGGGTATTGGCATGGATGTATTGCCCGACGGAAAGTGGTGCAATCATGTCATCCGAACATTGAATCGTTAAGGTTTCAACAGGAATTAATGGGAGGTCTTTTCGATTGTCTGACAAAAAAGTCACTCTTGCGAATTGCTTTGCTATTATAGGATCAATAGAACAAAAACTTTCAGATAATTCATTCGTGAGTTCGTTCCCGTTTTTGGAATTCATTATGTGAGGAGCTATGGATCTCGCCCAGCTGATATAATCTTCTTCCATTACTTCTAATAAGGAGTCGATTGTTTCTTGATCAAATCCTCCTAAGTAATTTCCCGAACTGATATAACAGGGAGAAGGGCCTATGAAAATTAGTTTTTCAAAAAGATCCGGTCTTTTAATTGAAGCCAAAGCACCAACCATACAGCTCACGGAGTGTCCTATAAATATTACCTTTTTTAATTCCATGGCATCACAAATCTCAATCACGTCGTTTACATAACCATCCAATGAAGAATATTTTTGGAAATCATATGAGGCTAGGTCAGATTTTCCTGCGCCTACGTAATCTATCAATACAAGCTTGTAATCTTCAATAAAAAAACTTTGAATGTGCCTCCATGCATTCTGATCACATCCAAACCCATGAGCAAATAACAGCACCTGGTTTCCCTCGCCAATGACTTTTACATTGTTTCTTTTCAAGACACTAGTCATAGATTCTATTAGGGTTTTTTTCATTCTTAAAAATACATAAATCCCCCACCGTTTTAGGGCGCTTTAGCTCTATCTACCGGTAGAACAATGGGAATGATTTATTGTTCAAATTGATTTTTTAACAATCGTTATAAGTAAAGATTCTGCATTTGGGACAGCTATTTCGCATGCAAAAATCCTTCCTAAATAGAAATGAATGGATAATATGAATGATATCCAACTCAAATTCAATCCCCATAATAACCTCTCCCGTTCCCTCGTGAAAAATCGGAGCAGGCTGTGCAACAGCTTTTTCATTATTCTTGCTACCTTTTCAACAAAGCCTAATAGTTACCGGCAGTGGTTCTTTGCGGTCAAGGTAGGCAATGACGTAAAACAAAAAGGGTTTCCAACTTTGTTAGTCAGAAACCCTTTGAAAAACCTGTTGTCTGTCGTTACTCTTATTCCTTCACGAACATCGCAACCGTAATTCCGAAAATAATATGTCCAATAATACTGCCGACCATCATTAAAATCATACTGCCTTCCATTGGTGGCATGGGGAATATCATTCCCATTATTGCCATCATTATTGATAGCATTTCTGGTGGTGACATTTTCGGCATTCCGATCATGGAGGCAATGTGCATTATAAGAGACATAGCAGCTG
>JBBKWA010000173.1:0-12311 GCA_037968695.1 Saprospiraceae bacterium | reverse complement strand
GTCTGACCTCATGTATCCGGCTATAGCCTGGAGACCCGATGGCGCAGAATTGACCTTTCTATTTGAAAGAAAAGATGTGATTTATCTTAAACGTTTTGACTTTGAAAACGATGCCGTTTATACTAGCATATTAAGTCCCGAATATAATCGAGTGTATGATATGGATTATTGGTCTCAGGACACATTGATGCTCGCAGCAACTACGGATGGGTTTTCTGATTTGTATTTATACGCCCCTGTCACTCGATCAAGTGTGCGCATTACGGAAGATTTTTATGATGACCTTGATGCAACCGTCATCTACCTCAATCAAAAACGATACATTCTCTTTTCTTCTAATCGCGCAGATGAAAAACTCCGCAAGATGGGACTTGACACGATACTCCCCATTGGTCAGTTTGATCTCTTTCTACTGGACTATAACTATCCCAAAGGAAGCTTGAGACGCTTAACGTTTAGCGAAGAAGCCAGTGAACGAAAAGCAAGGCTTTCAGGAGAAGATGCCCTGTTTTGTTTGGCTGATTTTTCGGGACTATGGCAACGCGTAGAAGTGAGCCGGCTACTGGAGGATCCTCCGCTGTCCGTACTGCACACCACCTACGACAGGGATATACTTCTGCACGAAACTGTTCCGTCAAATCCGATCATTATTGATTGGCTCCAGAAATGGAACAAGCCTTATGTTCATACAAGTCATCAGGACAGCACATATGCCAATAGCGCACTTAAGACAGGGCCGTCCGGACAAATTATGGATACCGCTGATCCGCCCGTTGAAGAAATCAGAGAAGAAGAAATCATTGATCCTCGCTACTTGTTTCAAACACCTTTTCCTATTCCCGAAGTTAAACCCGATTTAATAGTAAAAGAAACAGAAACAGAAAACGGAGAATTAATAACAGACTTTGCAAACATCCTGGAGCCATCAAGCTCTGGAAAGCTGGATTACGATCCAGGCAAACTGACCCCTTTTGTTCGATCAAGAATCATTGCTGCCCGATTGAAATTCAAACTGGATCAGTTTAATGTAACCTTAGATAATGACATTCTTTTTGGTGGTCTGAATAGTTATGCCGGACAAAAACGTGAATTTGAACCCTCTCCATTAGGCATCTTATTTAAAGCAAGTATTAAAGATTTGTTGGAAGATTATATCATCACGGGTGGAGCAAGGTACCCCACTACGTTTAATGGCTCTGAATACTTTTTAGTCATTGATAATCGCAAGCGTCGGATTGATAAACAATACGCTCTTTACAGAAAATCTGTAACTGAGTACGATCAAACTTCACCTAACCAGTTAAGACAATTTCAATACGTTACATTTCTTGCCCTTACACAATGGCGATATCCATTCGATGCATACAATAGTCTGCGCAGTACCATTACATTGCGCAATGACAATCAAATACCATTAGCTACAGACAAACCGACATTGGAGCAAGTAACTGATGCCAATCAACGTATCGGTTTTCAATTGGAATGGGTCTACGATAATACTAGAGTCTTAGATATAAATAGTCGAACAGGTTCGCGCATGAAAGCTGGTGTAGAACTTGTAAAAAAGTTTGACTTAAACCTTTTTGAATCTGACAAAAAATTTCAATTCAATGATGGATTCATGACGGTTTTATCGCTTGATGCGAGGCACTATGTCTCCCTTGATGGCAGAAGTATTTTCGCGGCCCGATTGACGGCTGCCACGACTTTAGGCGCAGAACGGATTCTCTACAACCTGGGTGGTGTTGAAAACTGGTTGTTTCCTTCTTACGATGATAACAATCGTACAGCAACCGGTGACGACTACGCTTATACTACACTTGCCGCCAACATGCGTGGATTTAAATATAGTGCACGAGTTGGAAGTAGTGTTGTACTTGCTAACGCAGAATTGCGTGTTCCGGTTTTTCAATATTTGTCCCGACAGAAAATACGGTCTTCCTTTATCCGAAATATTCAGATCATTGGATTTTTAGATGCAGGAAGTGCTTGGGAAGGGGCAAACCCTTTTGCTTCAGGAAATCCGCTCAACACGGTTGTTTTATACAATCCACCAACCGTTGAAGTAACCGTTAACTATTATCGAAATCCAATGATCATTGGATACGGGCTTGGGGTTCGTACACTTGTCTTTGGGTACTTTCTCAAATTAGATTACGGGTGGAGTTGGGAAACAGAAACTAACAACAAACCTATTCTTCACTTTTCAATGGGAACGGATTTCTAAACTTTATGCCCCTGATCCTTCTGAGACCATGTCCTTAAGGCGTTCTGTATTTTCGGCTAATTTCAGTGCCTCAAAAACAGCATCCAGATCGCCCAACACTATTTTATCCAAGCTATATAAGGTTAGATTAATCCGATGATCTGTTACGCGGTTTTGAGGGTAGTTGTATGTCCTGATTTTATCTGATCTGTCCCCGGAACCAACAAGTGATTTCCTATGTGTGGCATAGGCGGAGGTCACCGCTTCCCGTTGTGCTTCATTCACTTTTGCTGCTAAGCGACTAAGGGCAATCTCCCGATTTTTTATTTGTGAACGACCATCCGTACTTTCCGCAACTATGCCCGTTGGTAAATGTGTAAATCGAACGCCTGATTCGGTTTTATTCACATGCTGTCCACCGGCACCACTGGATCGAAAAGTATCTACGCGTAATTCATCCTTTCGGATATTAATCTCTTCTATTTCAAACTTTGGCAAGACCGCTACAGTGGCTGCGGAAGTGTGCACTCGGCCTTGCGTTTCTGTTTTTGGTACACGTTGTACACGATGTGCGCCTGATTCAAATTTGAGGTAACTAAAAACGTCATCCCCATAAATTTCCAGGATTACTTTATTGTAACCGCCCGCTGTTCCTTCATTCGAATATTCTATCTCGTATTTCCATCCTTTGTTGTCAAAGTACTTGGTATACATCCTAAATAAGTCGCCGGCAAAAATACTGGCCTCATCTCCTCCTGTACCGGATCGAATCTCCATAATAACATCCTTATCATCATCAGGGTCTTTGGGGATGAGCATCCATTTCAGTTTCTCTTCAATTTCTTCCTTTTGTTCTTTTAGGTGGAGGAGTTCCTCTTGAGCCATCTCACGCATTTCCAAATCAGCTTCTTTAAGCATGGCCGTGGACGAATCGATATTCGATAATATGAGTTCGTAGTCATCAATGACCCCAACAAGTTCTGTTAGGCCTTTATACTCCTTATGCAGCTTGGAAAACTGCTTAATATCTCCGGTTATCTCAGGGTCGGACAGACGGATTTCTAAATCCTGGTGTTTATTTTTTATCGAGCGCAGCCTATCAATCATCATAAAGGCAAAGATATTGTGAATATTTGAGGGAATACCTGAATTGAAAGCTCAGGATTAGGGTTTTAGGAATATATTTTCTCCTTAAACAGCTTCTATCAGGCCCGCATCATTCTCGGATACCTTATTGACGCGAGTAGAAACGCGATACCAGGTAAAGTACTCTCCGGGCACCTCATCCAATTCATGAATCAGATCTTTAGAGGGAAGGTGGTCATCAAGCCAGAGTTTTTCCTGCTCGGGAAGCAACACAAAGGGTTGGCGGTCATGGAGGTGCCTGATGACTGGGTTGGCCTCCCGCGTGATCAGGGTAAAGCTATCCACCTGTTGGCCATCGGGATTTTTCCAATGCTCATATAAACCAGCTATGGTGAATATCTCCGCATTTTTTAATTGGATACGATAGGGAACCTTTCCTTCCGGTGTTTTTTTCCACTCATAATAGCCATCGAATGGAACAATACACCTTCGCTTACTAAATGCGTTTCGAAAAGAGGGCTTTTCCTCTATCCCTTCGATTCGGGCATTGATCAGCTTTGATCCAATCTTCATGTCCTTAGCCCAAAATGGAATCAAACCCCATCTGTATAGTTGAATTGAGGTGGGATCATCCTGGGAAATGATCGGATGCATATGCGTAGGAGCCACATTAAAATTGGGTAATGGATTGTATCGCTCAAGGTCTTCACTATAGAAAGTGGCCTTAAACCGTTCTTCTAGTTCTTTTTCGGTTTTTGTTAGCGATGACCGTCCGCACATTAGCCCCCAATTCTCACATATGCATCAATCTTATGATAATCCTTTAGCTTTTTGACCAGCCGCCTGGCTTCATTGACATCGGAAAATCGTCCGACACATACAGTAAAGTATTCTGATAGATCAAAGTTCACTATTTCTGTCTCTGAAAATCCAGCTTTCTTAAGCTCTTTTACACGTTGCTCTGCATTAGTCTTTTGGGTAAAATTTCCAGCAATGACCAAGTGCTGCTCAATAGAAGTGGAGCTTTCTGTTGACGTTGTGGGTTTTGTTGGTGTGGGGGTAGGCTGACTCTTCGTCACAGGTGGCTTGCTTTCTGTTTTTGGTGTTGTTTTAGGGGTTGATTTCGGCTCCGTCTTCTTGGTTTCCACCGCTTTCTTCTCTTCCACTTTTGGGGTTTTCACCGCTTCAGTGACTTTTTGATCACCGGATGTTAGTGAATTTCCATTGTCAGCTTCTTCGCTATCATTTTGTAGCAATTCTCCATCTATCCCTACTGTGTCTGCATCAGAGAGTAGCTCATCTGAGATTTGTGTCTCCTTTGCATCAACCAGTTGGCGCGGATGGCGCGGCTTGTCGCTACCCCACACATGACTGATCCAGATATACAATAAAAGCAAAATGAATATGGTAACGAGTATAGTAATGATCCGATTCATAGCATTTGTAGTTTTCAGTTAATAATCAAACGCAATTACAAAGATAACATATATTCATAATGTATAATACTTTGTTTATAGGAGTTTTATTTATGCCATTTTCCTGACATGGGAAAATTTTTAGCTTCATTCCCATAGAAATCCAACGAATACCTCCTTTTAATCCATTCAGAACATCGCAGGGATACTTGGTCATCGATCCCGATGTAGCATAAATGCAATACAAATCCCATCTTTACAGCTGCTTAAATAACTACTATGGAAAAGCTTAAATCCGTTATTACATCTGCCTGGGAAGATCGAAATCTACTGAAAGAGCCTTCTGTAAAAGAGGCAATTTTTACGTGCATTGAGTTGTTAAATAAAGGAGAAATACGAGTCGCTTACCCAACAGCGCCGGGACAATGGGTAGTCAACGACTGGGTAAAAAAGGCCATCACCTTGTATTTCCCTATTCAGAAAATGGAAACTATTGAAGTAGGACCCTTTGAGTTCCATGATAAAATTCCATTAAAAAAAGGATTTGCCGCTCAGGGCGTGCGTGTCGTACCCCATGCCCTTGTTCGTACCGGCACCTTTATTGAAGCCGGTGCCATTTTGATGCCTTCATACGTCAATATCGGAGCTTATGTCGGGGCAGGCTCAATGGTGGATACGTGGGCCACTGTAGGTTCGTGTGCGCAAATAGGCAAAAATGTACATCTCAGTGGCGGTGTTGGCATTGGAGGTGTCCTCGAACCCCCTCAGGCAAGTCCAAATATAATTGAAGATGATTGTTTCATTGGATCGCGTTGTATCATCGTAGAAGGGGTCATAGTTGAGCAGGAAGCTGTTCTTGGCGCCAATGTTGTTATAACACAATCAACCCATATTATTGATGTCACGGGCCCTGAACCCATTACCTATCGGGGACGTGTGCCTTCGAGATCTGTGGTGATTCCGGGAACCTACGAAAAGGAATTTCCAGCAGGAAAGTATAATGTGCCTTGTGCTCTCATCATTGGAAAACGGAAGGAATCAACAGATAAAAAGGTATCGCTCAATTCAGCACTTCGGGAACATCAGGTAGCTGTCTGAAATTTTCCTTAAACCAAATTGTATCTTCGAAGCCTTATGCAACTAGCGCAATATATTGATCACAGTTATCTCCGACCCGATTGCACGGAACAGATAATAGATCAGCTTATTGAAGAAGCTATAACCTATGGATTCAAATCCATTTGCATTCCTCCGATGCATTTACATTATGCCAGAGAACATGCCGAAGAACGGTCTTTTCTTTTATGTACGGTAGCCGGATTTCCCATAGGTTATGATCATGTTGAGGCCAAACTCGCCTCCCTGCACCGATCAGCCGATCTGAGTGCAGATGAAATTGATGTTGTGATCAATCTCTCCGCTGTAAAAACAGGCCATTGGGTACTGGCTAAATCAGAATTGTCAGCACTTCACGATGCTGCGCTTGAACGATCCGTTACCTTGAAGTGTATTATTGAGGCACAGCTGCTTTCAGAAAGTGAGATCATGCATATTTGCGAAATCAGCAATGAGTTAAAGCTTCAATACGTTAAAACATCAACGGGTTTTTTTGGAGACCCTGTCCGGGAGGATACGATTAAATTACTTCGACGCCATCTTGAACCAGGGACACAAATCAAAGCCTCTGGTGGAATCAATCGATATCATGAAGCCATGAAGATGATCAGAGCAGGAGCGGACAGACTAGGGTGCAGCAAAAGTGTGGCGATCGTTAAAGAAACTATGCCTGAATAAATTAATTATGAGAAAATACATTGCCTTAAGGTGGTCAGGAATTGACTTGAAAATGATCATTGTCTTAGGTTGCCTAACCTTTATGCCAGGACCGGCAAGCGCACAATTTGTCGAAGAAAATCAAGTCACCAGCCTCATGGATAGATGGGCAACATACAATGAAACGCATCAGGAATTGCGTGGTTGGCGTATACAGGTTTTAGCAAGTACTGATCGAAGACAAGCCGAATCGGAGCAGAATAAATTTAAAAGAACGTATAGGAGCTATGCAGTTCATTTTGTCCATAACTACCCTTATTATCATCTAAAAGTTGGCGCTTTTATGACGATGCAAAAAGCGCAGGCTTTCCTTTACAAAATACAGCAGGATTTTCCGCAATCGATAATTGTCACCGACAATTTGATTATGGAAGAATTGCTGGAATATGACCAGTAGGATGATACCGCAGAATGAAGAAATTTGATTGGATCAGTTTTGCCATTGTCATTAGCCTTATTATCATTGGGCTAATGATGATTTACGCTGCTGGCTATCAACCAGAGGCTGAACTGTCTTTCTTGTCAACGCAGGCTGGCAGGCAAAGCATTTTTGTTTTAATTGCATTAGCTATCCTTACCGGCACACACTTAATAGATTGGAAGTTCTGGAGTGGATTTGCATATCCTTTTTATGCCATTAGTTTGCTGTTATTAGTCCTTGTATTGCTCGTGGGATCCACTATAAAAGGATCGACGAGTTGGTTTCATATTGGTGGATTCTCTTTTCAGCCATCTGAGTTTGCTAAAGTTGGGACGATCATGGCGCTCGCCTCCTTTATGAGTCACCACCGAACGAGACTAACCGATACACGTGATTTAATTATTGCCTCCGGGATAATCCTTCTCCCTGCACTTTTAATTCTGGCTCAAGGCGATGCCGGATCTGCCATCGTGTTTCTTTCCATCTTTTTGGTTTTATTCAGAGAAGGTCTGGCTATTTGGATTCCTATTCTATTTTTAATCCTGGTGTTATTATTCGTTCTTGCCCTGAAGTTTGATGTGTTTGTTGTTCTTCCTCTTTTATTAGTGGTAGGCGGGATTTCTATGCTAGCAAGTTTGAAGCGCAAACAATCACATGTCATCGTCAGTCTCGTTGTAATTATAGGGGCGATTATTTTGTCCTTCTTAAACCAATTGGAATTGGTCATCGGACTCTCCGTTGTATTTATGCTTTATGCCGCTATAGAAAGTTTCCTGTTAAAGCAGATTCGTCAGGTGGTCTTATTCTCACTAAGCATTACTGTGCTTTTTGGTTTTGCCTACATTAGTTCTTACATATTTACAAATGTGCTTGAACGGCACCAACAAGATCGCATCAATGTTTGGCTTAATCCGCAAGACTGTGATCCCCGCGGATCTTTATATAATATCCTTCAATCCAAAACAGCTATTGGATCCGGAGGTCTTACAGGAAAAGGATACTTGAAGGGTACTATGACTAAGCTTAATTTTGTGCCGGAACAGAGTACGGATTTTATTTATAGCATCATTGGTGAAGAGCATGGCTTCATCGGCTCAATTGCTGTCATCATTCTTTTTCTCATTCTCATGCTTAGAATGATTAATATTGGTGAAAGAGCGAGGGTCCCTTTTATACGCCATTATGCTTACGGCGTTGTGGGTGTTTTGTTTACTCACTTTTTGGTAAATATTGGTATGACGATGGGGCTCATGCCTGTGATCGGTATCCCTCTTCCTTTTATCAGCTCCGGGGGTTCTTCGTTATTGGGGTTTAGTTTACTTATTGGGATCCTGATAAGCATGGACTCCAGTTGGGTTAAGTCCAGAAGGGTTATGTAATTGTATATTTGCGCCAATTCAATTTTTTATTAGAACAGCATTATGAAAAACATACGAGTAGGGATTACAATTGGAGATGTTAATGGCGTTGGCCTGGAGGTAATCATAAAAGCATTATCACATCCTTCTGTGGTACAACTGTGTACCCCCGTGATCTACGGGTCCAGCAAAGTGGTAAGCTATCATAAGAATATTGTCAACCCAAATGATTTTTCCTTTCACACTACGGCTACTGCTGACAAAATCTATAAACAGCGAATAAACGTGGTGAATGTTTGGGAAGAGAATATCAATATTGAGTTGGGAAAAGAGACTGAGGAAGCTGGGAAAATAGCTCATATCGCTTTAGATCGGGCTGCAAGGGATTTAAAAGAAGGCCTTATTGATGTATTAGTGACTGCCCCAATCAGTAAAAATGCAATGAAGCTAGCTGGTTTTCAATATCCAGGACATACAGAATACCTGGCGCATGAATTTGGTGTAAAAGAAGGATTGATGATGATGGTGGCCGATAACCGCAGGATGGCCCTGATGACCGTCCACTTACCTCTCAGTGATGTCCCTGCGGCGATCACAAGCGCTGGTCTGAAAAGCAAACTGAATACGCTCATCAATTCCCTTCAAATAGATTTTGGCATTTCACGACCTACTATTGCTGTGTTGGGGCTCAATCCGCACGCCGGAGAAAATGGTACTATCGGAAAAGAAGAAGAAGAAATTATCCAGCCAGCCATTTTGGAACTCAAAAAATCAGGGAATTTGGTGATGGGCCCATTTCCGGCTGATGGATTTTTTGGGTCGATTAATTACAAAAAATTTGATGCAGTATTGGCCATGTATCACGACCAGGGCCTGATCCCTTTTAAATTGCTCAACTTCAATAACGGTGTTAATTTTACAGCAGGATTACCTTTTGTACGAACTTCACCTGATCATGGTACCGCTTTTGATATAGCCGGGAAAAATGAAGCGGATCCCGCCTCCTTTAGTGCTGCTCTCTTTACAGCTATTGATATATTCAGAGCACGTCAAATGCACCAGGAGGACACTGAAAACTCCCTTAAAAATACGCCAAAGCCAACCCAGCATCCCGGAGATAAGTAATTTCTAATTACGTGAGAATTGGTTTACCGAGCTATGGGTGGCTTTGACCACTGAAAAGTGAACATCTTCAGATCACCGTAAGAACAAAACGCTCCTATTCAGGTGACACGATCATCCCTTCAGATGAATTTACTTTTGATGGTTCGATGTATTGTATTGTATAGTAATCGAATTCGTCCAGGTTGTAAAGCTTTATGGTTCTTATCAGCTTTTCTGCGTAGGAAGGATCAGAAGCATAACCACAAATTTGCAGCCCTTTTGCCCATTGCTCAAACTCGATTTTATCATAAAAGAAAAGTGGTCGATAGTGCAGTGTGTTCATTAGAAAATCACTGTGGTCCGCATAAGATGCTTCTACTGAAGAATAACTTCTAAAACAAGAAGGGATAATCCTTCCGCTGGCATCCCGATCATCATCCGGATGGTAGTAGGCGCTACCAGTCCAGTAACTCTTGCACTTTATGCCAAAGTGATTATTTGATTCTTTGGCTAAGTTGGAAGCCCCTGCATTCGACTCAAGGATACCCTGCGCTAAAATTATACTCGCTGGAATTCCGGATCGATCCATTTCATCAATGGCAACATATTTATATTGATCAATATAAGAAAGCACATAAGGCTTCCTTGAATCATCCGGGCTCATATGAATGAGCATCATCAACATTAATGTACTTTTAAGAACCAGCATATAATAAAGGAGTCCAGTTGTGAAATTCTACATTTAAAATCCAAAATCTATGCCAAACACTACTTAATGGACACTTTATTAAAAAAAATAATGTGATAAGCAAAAAATTCAACCCGATAATCAAGGCGTACTACCCAAAATCCAGCTTTATGGGCTAACTCGCTTTCCTTATTTATCTCATCGGCAGGTCTTGATAATCATGCTAATACATACTAAGCCACACGATGAGTTGCCAAATAAATAGGTTAAAAGCTGCTATTCATGGGAAAGGGGTTTTATCTTTCGAGCTAAGTAATTTATATGGCAAACACTGAACCTATAACAACTAATCACGACGAATCTGAAAAGGAAAAGGTCCTTTTAAAACAATTTGATTACCTCGAGGGTCCAAAATCCAGAAGTAGTGAGTTCTTTTTTAGTATCAATGTTTTTCGTCAGTTTATCAAGGGATTTCGAAAGCTGCATTTTGTTGGTCCATGTGTTACCGTCTTCGGTTCCGCCAGATTCGGACCCGACCATATGTACTACAAACTTGCCGAACAAATTGGAGGCGCAATAGCCAAAACGGGATTTACAGTCATGACAGGGGGTGGCCCTGGGGTCATGGAAGGCGCAAACAGAGGTGCTTTTGAAAGCGGAGGAATGAGTGTAGGGTGTAATATCAAACTCCCTTTCGAGCAAGATCCAAATCCTTACATGCATGAAGTGGTCACATTGGATTATTTCTTTGTGAGAAAATTCATGCTGCTTAAATATTCCTATGCCTTTGTTGTCTTGCCCGGAGGTTGGGGAACGATGGATGAAATGTTCGAAACGCTGACATTAGTACAAACCGGCATGATTCATCATTTTCCGGTTGTGCTTATGGGTACAGCTTATTACAACCCTTTAATGGATTACCTCGATTTGATGATTAAGGAAGGCACTATTTCACCGGAGGATCTTAACTACGTCAAACTCACAGATGATCCGGAGGAGGCCATGCGTCATCTTGAAAAATATATAACCGGCTTTTACCAAATCAAGCGTAAAAAGGGGTTTTGGCTTTTAGGGGAAAGATTAAGGAGGAGAAAGTACCAGAAGGAAACCAACAAGTGATTCTCCTTTTGGATTGGCCAGGAACCAATTCATCCTTATTTTCTTCTTAAAACCCCATTACTATATAAGAAAATGGGTGTTTTGACGTATTTTATAGCTTGAAAAGCAGCGTTGATCCTATCCTTGTATCTTACTTATATTGCCCCTTCCCCGAACAAGATCGCTAAACCTATTGCAAAATGAAAAACTTCCTACGTTTCTTTCTTTCCTTTTTCGCGTTAATCTTTGCCCTTCCTTCCGCCCAATCCGAATGCAATGCAAATTTCGAGTGGGCGCAGATCGACGGCACTTTAAATGTCGAATTCTTCAACACCTCCACCAGTGACCATGATATCATTTCCTTCCAGTGGAATTTTGGGGATGGACATAATGGCGACGGAGCAAATCCTACCCATGAATATGACGAACCCGGCGAATATCTGGTTTGCTTGATTATTGAAAATGCTGAAGGTTGCATTAGTGATGTCTGTCATGAAGTTGTCGTAGAAGGTGTAAGCTCCGAGTGCAATGCCAACTTCGAATGGGTGCAGATCGATGGTACCCTTAATATCGAATTCTTTAACACTTCTACCAGTGATCATGATATCATTTCCTTCCAATGGAATTTTGGGGATGGACATCAAGGCGATGGACCGCATCCTATTCACGAATATGATGAACCGGGAGTATATGTGGTTTGCTTAATTATTGAAAATGCTCAAGGTTGTGTCAGTGATGTTTGTCATGAAGTTGTCGTAGAAGGTGTAAGTTCCGACTGCAATGCCAATTTCGAATGGGTGCAAATTGATGGTACACTTAACATAGAATTTTTCAATACCTCAACAAGTGATCATGATATCATTTCCTTCCAATGGAATTTTGGAGATGGTCATGAAGGCGATGGCCCTCATCCTATTCACGAATATGACGAACCGGGAGTATATGTGGTTTGCTTAATTATTGAAAATGCTCAAGGTTGTGTCAGTGATGTTTGTCATGAAGTTGTCGTAGAAGGTGTAAGCTCCGAGTGCAATGCCGCCTTCGAGTGGGAACAAGTACCAGGTACGCTCAATATCCATTTCTTTAACCAATCTACAAGTGA